>JBEGMS010000018.1:0-4721 GCA_041182985.1 Actinomycetota bacterium | reverse complement strand
GCACGACGGCGTCGAGCACCTGCAGCGCCCGCGCCTCGTCGTCGGGAAGGATCGGGAACAGGCGCTCGACGCCGTCGTGCACCGCGAAGACCTTCGCCACCCAGTCGAAGCCGTCGCCGCGGACGCGCGCGACGTCGTTCCAGTAGCCGCCCGCGAGCGGCGTCACCTCCGCGGCGACGTCGGCGGCGAGCAGGTCCCGCTCGGCGAGGAGGGCGCGGAGGTCCACCGCGGCATTGTGCCCGCTCCCGCTTGCGATACTTCCCGCATGGCCGTCGCCGACGCCCCCGCCCGCTCCGCGATCGACCAGCGCTACCGCGCGGTCTCCGGCTGGCTCGACGGCGTGCCCGAGCCGCTCGATCCGCGCCCGGCGCTGCCGGGGGACGCGCAGGTCGACGTCGCGATCGCGGGAGGCGGGCTGACCGGACTCTGGACGGCGTACTGCCTCGCCAAGGCCGACCCGCGCCTGCGCATCGTCGTCTGCGAGCGCGACATCGTCGGCTACGGCGCGTCGGGCCGCAACGGCGGCTTCCAGTCGGCGGGGATGGCGGGCGAGGCGCGCGTCTTCTCGCGCTACGGCGGGATGGACGCGGTGCGCCGCGCCGAGCGCGCGTTCATGGACGGCATCGACTGGGTCGGGAGCGTCGTCGCCGAGGAGGGCATCGAGTGCGGCTGGCACAAGGGCGGCGCGCTGCGCATCGCCACCTCCCCCACCCAGGCCGCGCGGGTCGAGGCGGGCGTCGCCGGCCGGCGCGCGCGCGGCTTCACGGAGTCCGACGTCTGGGAGATCTCCCTCGACGAGCTGCAGCGCCGCGTGCGCTTCCACGGCGCCGTCTCCGCCACCTACACGCCGCACTGCGCGCGCATCGACCCGGCGCGGCTCGTGCGCGGCCTCGCCCGCGTCTGCGAGCGGCTCGGCGTCGTGATCCACGAGCAGACCCCGGTCACCGCGGTCGAGCGCGGCCGCCTGGTCTGCGCGCAGGGCACCGTGCAGGCGGACGTCGTGATCCGCGCGACCGAGTCGTTCACGCGCGACCTGCCGGGCGGGCGGCGCCGCTACCTGCGCCTCTACTCGCACATGCTGCAGACCGAGGTGCTGCCGCCCGAGGTCTGGGACGAGCTCGGCTGGGCCAACTGCGAGCCGATCGCCGACCAGCGCTACCACTTCTTCTACGCGCAGCGCACCATGGACGACCGCATCGCGATCGGCGGGCGCGGCACGTCCTACTACGCGGGCGACCGGATCCGCGACGAGAACGACGTCAACGAGGCGATCATGGCGCGCGTCGAGCAGGCGCTGCGGTTCCACTTCCCAGCCGCCCGGGACGCCGCGATCGAGCACCGCTGGGGCGGCTCGTTCGCCGCGCCGCGCGACTGGTCGATGAGCGTCATCTACGACCCGCGCACCGGCATGGGCCACGCGGGCGGCTTCGCCGGCCACGGCCTGACCGGCACCTCGATCGCGGGCCGCACCCTCGCGGACTTGGTCCTCGGCCGCGAGTCCGACCTTCTGACCCTGCCCTGGGTCGGGCACGAGGCGCGCAAGTGGGAGCCCGAGCCCCTGCGGCTCGTCGCCGCCAACGCGATCTCCTCGATCCTGCTCTCGGCCGACGCGGCCGAGGAGCGCACGGGCCGCCCGGCCCGCCGCGTCGCCCTCGTGCGGCGCTTCATGCCGGGCCGCTAGACATCCGCGCCGGCGGCACTAGGCTGGCCGGGTGGTCACCTGGCGTCGCGTCACGACCCCCCTCGGCGAGGTCGCCATCGTCGCCGACGACGACTGGCTGACCGAGCTGCACCTGCCCGGCGACGCCGGGGTCGTGCCCGCGGACGCCGTCGAGGGCGGGCCCACGGTCGACCGGGCGGCGGCGCAGCTCGCGGAGTGGTTCGCGGGCGAGCGCCGGCACTTCGACCTGCCGCTAGCCCCCGTCGGCACGGCCTTCCAGCGGCGCGTGTGGGCGGCGCTCGTCTCGGTCCCCTACGGCGAGACGGCCACGTACGGCGACATCGCCGCGGCGATCGGCCAGCCCACCGCCACGCGCGCCGTCGGGGCGGCCAACGGCCGCAACCCGATCCCGCTGATCATCCCCTGCCACCGCGTGATCGGGTCGAACGGCGCGATGGTCGGCTACTCGGGCGGCGGCGGGGTCGCGACGAAGCGCTACCTGCTCGACGTCGAGCAGGGCGTGCTCACCCTCGACGTGCCGTGAGCCGGTCGGCGAGCGCCGCGAGGTGGCGCTCGTCGGTGCCGCAGCAGCCGCCCGACACGGGCAGCCCGAGCGCGTCGAGCTGCGCCGCGAACGGCCCGGGCTCCCCCGCGTCGAGCTCGGCGCGCCCGTCGAGCTCCTCGGGGCTGAGCGCGGAGGCGTTGGCGAAGCAGGCGATCACGCGGTCGCCCACGGGCTCGGCGGCGAGGGCGGCGGCGGCCACCGACGGGTGCACGCAGGTGAGGGCGTAGCCCACGGGGGCGCGCGCAGCGCCCCCGTCGACGGCGGCGACGAGGCCGCCGAGGCGCGAGCCGTCGAGCAGCGTGCCGTCGGGGCGCACGACCACGCCGACCAGGTACGGCAGCCCGGTCGCGGTCAGGGCCCGGGCGATCCCGAGCGCCTCGCCCGCGTCGGGCAGGGTGGCCGCGACGAGCAGGTCGACGCCGCCCGCGGCGAGCGCCTCGGCCTGCGGCCGCATCAGCCGCTCAGCGGCCTCGGCGTCCGGGGCCGCGTCGCCGCCGTAGCCGTCGCCGAGCGGGCCCACGAGCCCGCCGATCAGGACCGGCCCGCCGTCCGCCTCGTCGCGCAGCTCCCGCAGGAGCGCCGCGTTGAGGGCGTTGAGGTCGCGGTCGGCGTGGGCCGAGCGCGCGATCCGCGTCGGGTGCGCCCGCCAGGTGTCGGTCTGCAGGAGCACCGGCAGGCCGCGCTCGAGGCCGACGCGCAGGTACGCGCGGTGCACGTCGGCGAGCGCCGCGCGCCCGACCGGGTCGGAGACGAGCGCGCCGATCCCGACCGCCGGGTCGAAGGCGATGCCGTCCGTGCGGCGCAGCCGCTCGAACACGGACCCCTCCGACAGCACGGGGCCCGAGCGCAGGAGGTCCTCGACGGCGTCCACGGCGCGATCGTAGGCGGCTACGATCCCGTCCGATGGCGCTCAACGTCCTCGGCACCCCGCTCGAGCCCTGCTCGCTCGACCCGATGACGGGCTTCTACCGCAACGGCTGCTGCGACACGGGCTCGGAGGACCAGGGCGTGCACATCGTCTGCGCGGTCATGACCGAGGAGTTCCTCGCCTTCTCGAAGGAGCGCGGCAACGACCTCTCGACGCCCGTCCCGATGTACGAGTTCCCCGGGCTCAAGGCGGGCGACCGCTGGTGCCTGTGCGCCGCCCGCTGGCGCGAGGCCTACGACGCGGGCTGCGCGCCCACCGTGGTCCTCGAGGCCACGCACGCGCGCATGCTCGAGTGGGCCTCGCTCGACGAGCTGCGCGGGGCCTGAGCCCTCAGCGCGAGAAGCGCCGGCCGTACTCGGCGAGCGCCTGCGGCACCTGCACGCCCTTCGGCAGGTCCGGTGCCGCGATCGGCTCCCCCACGACCTGCGTGATGGGCAGGACGCCCGTCCACGTGCCGGCGTAGGCCTCGGCGTCCTCGGGCGCGTTGCCCGGCGGCCCCGAGCGCACCTTCGCGGAGGCCTCGTCGAGGGGCAGCGCGAGGATGGCGGTGGCCTTCATCTCCTGGCGGGTCGGCGGACGCGTATCGGCCCAGCGGCCGGGCACGAGCTGCTCGGTGAGGGCCTCGAGCGCCGCCAGCTTCTCGTCGGGGTCCTCGACGGGCCGGGCCGTGCCGAGCACGACGACGGAGCGGTAGTTGACCGACTGGTCGAAGACCGCGCGCGCGAGGACGACGCCGTCGATCAGCGTCACGGTGACGCAGCAGGGCACGCCCTCGCCGAGCCGGCGCAGCATGCGGCTCGCGCTCGAGCCGTGCAGGTAGAGGACGTCCCCCACCCGCGCGTGCAGGGACGGGATCACGTACGGCTGGCCCTCGGCCTCGAAGCCGATGTGGCAGACGATCGCCTCGTCGAGGATCGCGTCGATCGTCTCGCGGTCGTAGTGCCCGCGCTTGGGCATTCGCTTCACGGTGGTGCGCTTCGCGGCCATGGCGCGAGATTACCGGTCGCGCAGGCGCAGCGCCGCCACCGGCGCCCCGGCGACGAGGCCGGGGCCGGGCGGAACCACGATGTACGCGTCGGCCCCGGCCAGCGCGCGCAGGGCGCCGGCCCGCCGGGCGAGCGGCACGGCGAGCAGCGCGCCCTCGGCCGGCTCGAGGCGCACCGCGACCATGCAGGCCGCATCGTCGCGGCCGCCGACGGCGGCGGTCAGGGTCGCGGGCACGGCCGTGCGCTCGGCGGGGCGGCCCAGCAGCTCGGCGAGCAGCGGCTGGCCGAACAGCTCGTAGGTGAAGGCGGCGGAGACCGGGTAGCCGGGCACCCCGATCACCGGCGTCGTGCCCACGACCGCGAGCAGGACCGGGTGGCCAGGGCGCACCGCGACCCCGTCGACCGCAACCTCGCCGAGCTCGGCGAGCACGTCGCGGGAGTGGTCGCGGCGCCCGCGCGACGAGCCGGCCACGAGCAGCACGAGGTCGCTGACGAGGACGGCCCGCATGACCTCCTCGGCGAGCCGGGCGGGGTCGTCGGGGACGCGGCCGTGCAGGGCCGGCAGCGCGCCGTCGGCAGCGG
>JBEGMS010000017.1:0-5686 GCA_041182985.1 Actinomycetota bacterium | reverse complement strand
ATGACCTCCCGCACCCTCCTCAGCATCGTCCTCGGCGTCGCCTGCAGCGCGCTCGCCGTCGGCGGCCTCTACTGGGCCGGCGGCCGCGACGCCGCCGTCGATCCCTTGCTCGACCAGTCGGCAGATGCCCGCGCCGCGTACGCGGCCGGACAGGAGCCGGCCGACGAGCCGCGGCTGCGCCCGCCCGCGCCGACGGGCGATGTCGAGGTCGTTGAGGCCGCCGGCGCGGACCGGGCCGCGGCGGCGGACCCGCAGTACGCGGACGAGCACGGGGATGACGACGACCGCGAGTACGGCGACGACGGTGAAGGCCACGAGGACGACGACGACGACGACGAGGGGGAGGACGACTGACGTCGGCCTCGGATACCGTTCCCCACAGCGCGGGCGTGGCGAAACGGCAGACGCGCCGGGTTTAGGTCCCGGTGGGGGCGACCCCGTGGAGGTTCGAGTCCTCCCGCCCGCATGCGGCGACCGCTCCGTGGGCCGCACCTGTAGCATCGACTCAGCGCTGGCCATTCCGGCCGGCCCACGGGGAGGGTGCGTCGATGGGAGCGGACGAGATCGCGCAGGGCGCGGAGGCCGAGGAGGAGCGCCGGCAGCGCGCCGTGGACCGCACCGAGATCGTGATCGCGGTCCTGCTCGGCATCGCGGCGATCCTGACCGCCTGGTCGACCTTCCAGAGCGCGCAGCTCGGCGGCGCCGTGACCGCCGCCTACAGCGAGGGCATCCGGCTCTCCGACACGGCATCGCAGGCCTTCAACGACGCCAGCGCGACCGACATCGCCGACGAGGCGCTGTTCCTCGAGTTCGCGAAGGCCTCGAACGCCGGCGACGAGGCGACGGCCGACTACATCTACAGCTCGCTGATGAGCGAGGATCTCGCGGCGGCGGTCGACTGGTGGCTCGAGCAGCCCGACTCCGCGGGCTACGCCACGCCCTTCGTGGAGGACAACCCGGCCTGGTCGACGGCCGCCTACGACGACGCCGCGGCCATCGACGAGGAGGCGCAGGCCAAGTTCGACGAGGCGACGGAGAAGGATGGCCTCGGCAGCGAGTTCGACGTCCTGTCGATCATCATCGCGATCTCCCTGTTCCTCTTCGGCGTCGCGAGCCTGGTGCGGCAGCAGCGGATCAAGGTCGGCCTGGGGGCCATCGGCGCGGTGATCCTCGTCTACTCCGCCATCCGGCTGTTCCAGCTCGGGAATCCCGCGGGCGTCTCGCTCGGCATGCTGTTCTGACGCCGGACTCCGCCGGGCCCCGCCCGCACTGACCGGACGGCCCGTGCGGATCGCCTACCATCCGTGCCCCGCCAACGGGTGAACCGCCGGAGAGACGAGCCGCATGCAGACCGCCGTAGAGACCCTCGAGGACGACAAGGTCCGGATCCGCGTCGAGATCGACGCCCACGACGTCGACCACGCGTTCGAGCACGCCCTGTCGGACCTCGCCAAGGACGTCCGCGTCCCCGGCTTCCGCAAGGGCAAGGCCCCCGTGCCCGTCGTGCGCCAGCGTCTCGGCGAGGAGGCCGTCCGCGATGAGGCGCTGCGCTCCCACATCAACGGCTGGTGGCGGCGCGCCCTGGCGGCCGCCGGCGTCGACGGCATCGGCCAGCCCGAGATCGACTGGGACCAGCCGCCGATCGAGGGCGCGCCCTTCACCTTCACCGGCACCGTGCAGGTGCCGCCGAAGGCGGTCCTGCCGAAGGACCTCGAGCTCGCCGCCGTCAAGCCCGACCTGAGCGTCCCCGACGACTACGTGGACGGTGAGGTGGAGCGCATCCGCGCCGCGGGCGCGACCTTCGAGGTCGCCGCGGTCGCGGTCGAGAGCGGCCACCAGGTGCTCGTCGACATGCACGGCACGATCGACGGCAACGCCATCAAGGACGCGCAGGCGACCGACCTTCTGGTCGAGGCCGGCGCGGGCCGCCTGCTCGACGAGCTCGACGCGGCGCTGATCGGCATGCAGGCCGGCGACAGCCGCGAGGTGACCGTCACGCTCCCGAAGGAGCAGAAGCCGAAGAAGCTCGCCGGTCGGGACGCCGTCTTCGCCGTCACGGTGAAGGAGGTGCGCGTCCGCGTCCTGCCCGAGCTCGACGACGAGTTCGCGAAGCAGGTCGCCGGCTTCGACACGCTGCAGGAGCTCAAGGACGACATCCGCCAGGGCCGCGAGCAGAACCTCGAGCGCGAGGCGGACGGGCAGTTCCGCCGCAACGTGCTCCAGGACCTCGGCGCCCAGGTCGAGGTCGACGTGCCGTCCGCGATGATCGGCCGGCGCATCGACGACCGTCTCCAGTCCATGGCCCGCTCGCTCGGCCAGCAGGGCATTGAGCTGGAGCAGTACCTGCGCATGATGGGCCGCGACCTCAACACCCTCGCCATGGAGCTCGCGCCGGAGTGCGAGCGCGAGGTGCGCGAGGAGCTCGCGCTCGACGCGTACATCGAGCGCAACGGAATCGCCGTGACGGACGACGACCTGCGCGCGTTCATCGCCGAGCAGGCGGAGGCCGAGGGCGAGGGCGACGAGGTCGTCGAGCGGATCATGGGCGACGCCGCCATGCGCGAGGACGTCCGCCGCGACCTGACCCTCAAGAACGCGCTCGACCACGCCGTCGCCGCGACCCGGGTGATCACACCCGACGAGGCCGAGGCGCGCGCCAACGCGCGCTCCGGTTCGGCCGCGGAGGCGGGGAGTGCGGAGCAGAATGGGGAGGAGGCCGACGACACGCCGGCCGACTCCGAGCAGGAATCCTGACCCCACCCACCGAAAGGGCACATCGTGAGTCCTCTTGTCCCCATGGTCGTCGAGCAGACGTCGCGCGGCGAGCGCGCGTTCGACATCTACTCGCGCCTCCTCAGCGAGCGCATCATCTTCCTCGGCACGCCGGTCGATGACCAGATCGCCAACCTGATCGTCGCGCAGCTGATCCACCTCGAGTCCGAGGACCCGGACAAGGACATCGCGCTGTACATCAACTCGCCCGGCGGCTCGGTCTACGCCGGCATGGCGATCTACGACACGATGCAGTTCATCAAGCCGGACGTGCAGACGATCTGCGTCGGCATCGCGATGTCGATGGGCGCGTTCCTGCTCGCCGGCGGCGCGAAGGGCAAGCGCATGGCGCTGCCGAACTCGAAGATCCTGATCCACCAGGTCTCCGCCGGCTTCCAGGGGCAGGCCACGGACATCGAGATCCACGCCCGCGAGATCATCGACATGCGCCGCAACCTCGACCGCCTGCTCGCGGAGAACACCGGCCAGCCGGCCGAGAAGGTCAAGCAGGACACGGAGCGCGACAACTTCATGAGCGCGGAAGAGGCCAAGGAGTACGGCATCATCGACCAGGTGATCGAGCACCGCTGAGATGACCCGCACGGGGGACACCGGCGAGCAGCTGCTCTGCTCCTTCTGCGGGAAGACGCAGCGCCAGGTGCGCAAGCTGATCGCCGGTCCCGGGGTCTACATCTGCGACGAGTGCATCGATCTCTGCAACGAGATCATCGACGAGGAGCTGAAGGCCCCGTCGACGCTCGAGGGCCGCACGCTGCCCGCCCCGCAGGAGATCTGGGACGTCCTCAACGACTACGTGGTGGGCCAGGACGAGGCCAAGCGGATGCTGGCCGTCGCCGTCTACAACCACTACAAGCGCGTGCGCATGGCCGCCGAGGCCGAGGACGACGTCGAGCTCGGCAAGTCCAACATCCTGCTGCTCGGCCCCACGGGCTGCGGCAAGACGCTGATGGCGCAGACCCTCGCGCGCATCCTCGACGTGCCGTTCGCGATCGCCGACGCCACCGCCCTGACGGAGGCGGGCTACGTCGGCGAGGACGTCGAGAACATCCTGCTCAAGCTGATCCAGGCCGCCGACTACGACATCAAGAAGGCCGAGACCGGGATCATCTACATCGACGAGGTCGACAAGGTCGCGCGCAAGTCGGAGAACCCGTCGATCACGCGCGACGTCTCCGGCGAGGGCGTGCAGCAGGCGCTGCTCAAGATCCTCGAGGGGACGGTGGCCTCCGTGCCTCCGCAGGGCGGGCGCAAGCATCCGCACCAGGAGTTCCTGTCGATCGACACGACGAACATCCTGTTCATCTGCGGCGGTGCGTTCGCCGGCCTCGACAAGATCGTCGAGCGCCGCGTGGGCCGCAACAGCGTCGGCTTCGGCGCGGAGGTCACCTCGATCTCCCGCCGTGAGGGCGCCGAGATCCTGCAGGAGGTGCGGCCCGAGGACCTCGTGCAGTTCGGCCTGATCCCGGAGTTCGTCGGACGCATGCCGATCATCACCGCGGTGCACCAGCTCGACCGCGACGACCTCGTGCGCATCCTCGTCGAGCCCAAGAACGCGCTCACCAAGCAGTACCAGCGCTTCTTCGCCTACGACGACACCGAGCTCGTCTTCCACGAGGACGCGCTGTGGGCGATCGCCGACAAGGCCCTCGAGCGCGAGACCGGCGCCCGTGGCCTGCGCTCGATCATCGAGGGCGCGCTGACCGACGTCATGTTCGAGCTGCCGAGCCGCTCCGACATCAGCCGCTGCATCGTCACGGCCGACTCCATCGAGCGCGGCGTGCGGCCGACCCTCGTCACCACCGGCGGGCACGCCTCCATCGACTCGCCCGCCGAGGAATCCGCCTAGCCCGGCCATGGCCGGCGGGGTGCGCCTCAACCGCTACCTGGCCGCGTCCGGCCTCGGCACGCGGCGTGAGGTCGAGGGGCTGATCACCGCCGGACGGGTGACCGTTGACGGCGCCCCGGCCGATGATCCGGCCCGCCGCGTCGAGGCCGGGCAGACGGTCCTGGTGGACGGCGAGGCACCCGGGGCGGGGCCGACGGGCGTGGTCCTGCACCGCGCTCCCGGCTCCGTGCTCCAGCTCGTGCATCCGGGGACGCTGCACCCGGTGCTGCCGCTGCCGCGCGAGGGCGGCGGCCTCGAGCTGCTGCTCGCCGACCCGAAGCTGGCACGGCGCCTGTCCGACGCCCGCCACCCCCTCAAGCAGCGAGTCGATCGCGATGGGGTACGGACGCGGCTCGCGGGCCTCGACCTCGAGGGGCTCGCCGTCGGGGCCTGGCGGCCGGTCAGCCCACGCGAGCTGGAGAAGCTCCGGCTCTCGGCACGGCTGCCGCCGCGGGCGGGGTAGCCTTTCCTGCATGGGTCGCGGATTCGTCGCCATTGCGGAGTTGGAGGTGCGTCTGCCCGGCTCCGCCACGCTCAAGGACCGCCGCAGCGCGCTGGCGCGGCTGCGCAGCGGTCTCGGGGAGCGCTTCGGCGCCAGCGTGGCCGAGGTCGGCGACCGCGACATGCCGTCCCGCGGCGCCCTCCTCGTGGCCGTCGTCCAGCAGACGCAGGCGGGCTGCGACGAGCTCTTCGACCGTCTGCAGGGCTGGCTCGACGAGCGCGAGGTCGAGGTCGGCATCGTCCAGACCCGTTCCGTGACCCCGGGGGATCTCGAGTGAAGCGCGGCGGCAAGGAGCGGGGCCGGCGCATCGACGGGCTCCTGCGGGAGGTGATCGGCGAGCGGATCGCGCGCCTCAACGACCCGCGCCTGCGCCCTGTCACGGTGGTCGAGGTGCGGGCCTCGAAGGACACGGCGGTGGCCGACGTGTTCGTGCAGCTGCACGGCACCGAGAAGGCGCAGGCGAGCGCGCTGGAGGGCCTCGAGGCCGCCCGTCCCGTCCTGCAGGG
>JBEGMS010000016.1:0-10565 GCA_041182985.1 Actinomycetota bacterium | reverse complement strand
GATCGGCATCTACCTGCCGGAGGACGTGCCGCCCGGCCTGCCCTTCGCGGACACGGTCGAGGCGCTGCGCGACCTCGGCGCCTTCGTCTACGTGCCGCACCCCTTCGACGGCTTCCACGCGATCCCCGACGCCGCGCTGCTCGAGCGGCTCGCGCCGCTGATCGACGCGCTCGAGGTCACGAACGGCCGCCTCGCCCGCGAGTCCTGCAACGACCAGGCGCTGGCCTTCGCGACGCGGCTCGGCCTGCCGCAGGGCGCGGGCTCCGACGCGCACGTCGCGGCGGGGCTCTTCACCGCCGGGCTCGAGCTCCCGTGCTTCCACGACCCCGCATCGCTCGCGCTCGCCCTCGGCGACGCGCGCGTCGTGCGCAACCCGCGCAGCTTCCTGGCGCTGCAGGCGCGCAAGTGGCTCCGCACAAGGAGGACCCCGGCGCGCGCCGAATGACGGCCCAAGCGCCGTGGCTGACTCCGACGAGATCTCCGAGCGGTACCTGGCCCGCGCCATCAAGGCGCTGAACGCGCTGAACGACGAGATCGCCGATGCGGGCGACGATGACCCCGCCGACGGCCCGGTCGTGGGGTCGGGCGTCCCCAACGCCGACATCATCCTGCTGAAGGCGCGGCCGCGCCCCTCGGAGATCGCCGAGGGCGTCGCCTTCTTCGGGCGGGCGGGCGCCGCGATCCTGAAGAGCATCACCCGCGTCGGCATCGACCCGCTCCTGATCTACGGCACCAACTGCGCCAAGCGCGCCTCCGACGACCTCTCGGGGAAGGACGGCCCCCCGGCGAGGTTCCTGCTGCGGGAGATCCAGATCATCGAGCCCAAGATCGTCGTCTGCCTCGGCGAGGAGACGGCCGAGTTCGTGAACCGGATCCGCGTGCCGCTCGCCCAGCCGATCGACCCCGGGCGGCTCGGCGAGGTGCAGGAGCTGACCCCCACGATCGAGGCCCTCGTCACCCCCGACATCGACGAGTCGCTCGACGACGAGTCCGCCAAGCGGCGCTTCTGGCGCGCCTTCCGCGAGCTCGGCCGCTGGCACGACGCGCTGCCGCCGTACTGACGGCTCAGGCGCGCACGAACCGCGCCACGCACTCCACGTGCGGCGTGTGCGGGAACATGTCGACCGGCCGCACCGACTCGAGCCGGTAGCCGCCCTCGACGAGCAGGACGGCGTTGCCGGCCAGGGTCGTCGGGTTGCACGACACGTAGACGATCGCCTCGGCGCCCAGCTCGAGCACGCGCCGCACCGCCTTGGGGGTGAGGCCCGCGCGCGGCGGGTCGACGACCACGAGGTCGGGCAGGGGCGCCCCGGCCTCGACCAGGGGCGCCACGGCCTTGGCCACGTCGCCGGCGATGAACTCCGCGTTGGCGATGCCGTTGCGCGTCGCGTTGGCCTGCGCCTGCTCGACGGCCTCCGGCACGACCTCGATCCCGACCACGCGGCCGGCGTCGCGGGCGAGGGCGAGCCCGATCGATCCGATCCCCGAGTAGAGGTCCCAGACGACCTCGGAGCCCGTCAGGCGGGCCTCCTCGATCGCGATGCCGTAGAGGCGCTCGCACATCGCGGTGTTCGTCTGGAGGAACCCGTTCCACGGCACGTGCAGCTCGAGCCCGAGGATCTCCTCGCGGTAGTGGCCCCGCCCGTGCACGACCTCCGTCGGGTGCCCGCGCGTCGCCTCCGACATGCCGCTGTTGCGCTGGTGGAGCAGGCCGACGAGGCCCGGGACGCGCTCGACGAGCTCGTCGACGAGGTTGCCCTGCCGCGGCAGGTCCACGTCGGAGGTGACGAGGACGAGCAGCACCTCGCCCGTCCGCGCCGAGTGGCGGATCACGAGGTTGCGCAGGTGCCCCTCGTGGAGGCGCTGGTCGTAGGCCTCGAGGCTCGACGTCCGCGCCCACGCCTGGACGGCGTCCTTGGCGGCGTTCGGGGCGTCGCCGACGAGGTAGCAGCGCTCGACGCCCAGCACCTCGTCCCAGCGGCCCGCACGGTGGTACCCGAGCGTCGGACCGAGCTCATCGTCCTGCGTGAAGGTCAGCTCGACCTTGTTGCGGTACTCCAGAGTGTCGCCCGCGCCGGAGATCGGGGCGATCGGCACGTCCGGCAGATGCGCGATGCGGTCGATCGCGTCGCGCACCATCCGCTCCTTCTCGACGAGCTGCGCCGGGTAGGCGAGCGCCTGCCAGCGGCAGCCGCCGCAGGCGCCGACGTGCGGGCAGGTCGGCTCGACGCGGTCCGGACCGGGCGCGAGCAGCTCGAGGACGTCCGCTTCGCCGTGGCGCCGGCGCGCGGAGCGCAGCCGCACGCGCACGCGATCGCCCGGCAGCGCGCGGTCCACGAAGACCACGTAGCCGTCGATCCGCGCGACGCCGCGCCCACCCGTCGCGAGGGACTCGATCGCCACGTCGGCGACATCTCCGCGCGAGGGACGGTCCGCCACGCGCTGGATCCTACGCGAGCGGCGGCTCCTCGGATCCGGTGATCGCGTCGAAGGCCCGGTCCAGGTCGATCCGCTCGGCGACCGCCTCGGCCGAGCGCGCGAGGTCGCCGGCGGCGGCGATCAGGGGGCCCGGCGGCACCGGGTGCTCCGGCACGGCGGCCCGCACGGCCGTCGCGGCCTCGGCCACGCGCCGCCACAGGCCGGGCTCGGCGGACGATCCCGCGGCGGCCGCGGCCTCGTTCACGGCCGCGTCGGCCGAGGCCACCAGGACCACGAGGTCGACCGGCGGGGACCACGTCTCCGAGAGGTGGAAGGCGAGCGCGTCACGGGCCATCAGGGCGGCCGCGCGCCGCTCGGCGAGGCTCGCGCCGGGACCGGTCAGCACGCGCCGAGGCTAGCACCCCGGCGCGTGCCGCACGGCTCTAACCCGCGGTCTTCGGCTTGCTCTTGCCGATGATCAGCAGCACGATCAGGGCGATGATCGGGAAGAAGAACCCCAGGATCGCCCACAGCGGCTGACTGCGGTCGCGGGCACCGGCCAGGTTCCAGCACACGGCCGCGAAGACCAGTGCGATCACCAGGCCGATGATGTAGGTGACCCATTCCATCGTTACCCGTCCTCCTCGGGACAGCGCCGCGGCTGCGACGCACCCGGAGGGTACGCCCCCGGACGGACGGGCTACTGGATCGTCGGCTCGGCCGGGGCGGTGACGATCCGCCCGTCGACCCACTCCGCGTTGGCGAGCAGCGGCGCCTCGCGCAGCACGAGCCGCCCATCGCCGCCGGGGACGAGGTCGTGGAGGTCGAAGCGGCGGGCGACGAGGTCGATGTCGACGCGGTAGTCGCGGCCGCCCTGCGGCCACGAGAAGGCGATGAGCACAGGCCGCGGGAGCCCGCCGCCGCTGACGTCGATGCGGACGCCGGGCGTCCCGTGCAGCCCGACGAGGAGCCCGATGGTGGCGGCCTGCGGCGAGCGGTTGAAGACCTCCGCCGCGATGCCGGCGAGGTAGATCTCGTCGGCCTCGCGCCGGCGGGCCCGCAGGATCGCCTGCTGCGCGGTGCGCGACTCCTCGAGGTCGTGCAGCGCCTGCTCGCGTCGGCGCTCGGCCTCGGCGAGGGCGGCGCGCAGGGCCGCGCCCTCGGCCTCCGCGTCGGCGAGGCGCGCCGCGAGCGTCTCGATCTCGGTCTCCCGCTCGGAGGTGTGCTCGCGCGTGTCCTCGAGGGTGTCGATCGTGCTGGTCAGCTGCGTGCGCAGGGTCGTCACCTCGGCCTGCAGGAGGCGCACCGCCCGGTCGGCGTCGTCCGACGCGCCGGCGGCGACCGGCGGCGGGTCCTCGAGCTGATCCCAGCCGCTGCGCTCGGCCCGCTCGGTGCAGAGGGGGCAGACGAGCACGGGCCCGTTGCGCGGGTCCTCGAAGCGCGTGGGCCGCTCACCCGTCAGGAGATGCCGCCGGCAGAGGCCGCACTGGATATCGTCCGCGCCCGTCATCCGAGCCGATCCTATCGGATGGCCGGTCCAGCGCCGTCGCGGGAGGCAGGAATCGGGAGCCGCGGGGCGTAGGTGCGGGGTGCTCCGTCCCCGCACGGCCCCGTCTCCCTGGAGGAACCACTCGCATGGGCACTACCGAGATCTATCTGCTCGGACTGATCCAGTTCGTCGGCTGGATCGTCGTCGGCATCCGGCTGATGAACTCCTGCAACGTCGTCGGCGTCTCCAACGGCTGGCTGGCGTTCATCCCGATCGGCAACATGACCCGCTGGGCGCGCCTCGCCGGCGCGAACCCCTGGCTCGTGATCCTGTTCATCATCCCGATCGTCGGCCTGATCCTGTCCCTGGTCTGGTTCTCCCGCATGTCGGAGGCGAACGGGACCAAGTCGCCGTGGTTCTGGGTCTACGTCGTGTCGCTGATCGTCGCGTACATCGGCGGATTCGCGCTCGGCGGCACGGGCATGATCATCGTCACGATCGTCGGCGTGCTGCTCGGCATCGCCGCGCAGTGGATGGTCTTCGATCCCGAGAAGCCGATCCGCCGCGAGGCGCCCGCCGCTCCCGCGGCCGCCTAGACCGGCCTCCGCACGCACCGCACGACCCGAGGGGGCGGCGCTCCGGCGCCGCCCCCTCCGTCGTCCTCAGGCGTCCTGGTCGTGCGCGTAGCGCTCCTCGAGCTCGAGCTCGCGGGCCTTGCGCGGGAAGAAGACGAGCGCGACGACCAGGCCCGCGACGATCACGACGCAGGCGACGGCGATCCCCCACGCCGAGCCGAACCCGAACGCCTCGCGCGCGCCCTTGAGGATCGCGTCGCCGTACCTCGGGTACTGCTCGGCGAGGACCTGCGCGCCGCCGAAGGACTGCCGCAGGACGGAGGCGGTCTCCTCCGTGATCCGGTCGCGCACCGTCGGCGAAGCGCCCGCCAGCTGGGAGTCGACCGACGCGGCGTACTGGACCGTCAGGACGGCGCCGATCACGGACTGCATGATCGCGGCCCCGAGGTCGCGCTGGAGGTCCGTCATCGCGGACCCCATGCCGGCCCGCCGGTCGGGCACCGAGGCCATGATCGAGCGCGAGGCGGGCGTGCCCGCGATCCCGATCCCGATGCCGATCACGGCGTACGCGAGCCCGACGGGGAGGTACGAGGAGTCCTCCCGCCAGGTGAACAGGAGCAGCGTCCCGGCCAGCATGATCAGGATGCCCGTCGACAGCGTCATGCGCGTGCCGAAGCGGGCGATCATCAGGGCGGCCACCGGCGAGACCAGGATCATCGTCGCCGCCATCGGGAGCGCCGAGAGGCCCGCCTCGAGGGTCGAGTAGCCCATCACGTTCTGGACGTACTGCTGGCCGATGAACATCGCGCCGATCAGCGACCCGAACACCACGATCCCGGTCACGCCCGCCACCCAGAAGGTCGGGCGGGCCGCGATGGCCAGGTCGAAGAGCGGGTTGGGCGCGCGCCGCTGCCGCCAGCCGAACAGGCCGAGCCCGGCCACGGCCAGCGCGAGGGCGATCAAGCCGGCGGCCAGCTCGCCGGGCACCGACACGAAGTGCAGCCCGAGCGTGAGGGCGCCGACGGCGATCACGGAGAGGATCCCGCCGAGGTGGTCGACGGGGCGCGCGTCGCGCGGCAGCCCGCGCGGCACCGCGATCACGACGAGCAGCAGCGCGACCGCGGCGAGCGGGATCGTCATCAGGAACGCCCAGCCCCAGGAGCCCACCTCGAGCAGGTAGCCGGCGACCGCGGGCGCGAGCGCCGACGCGCCGCAGCCGATCCCCGTCCAGAGGGCGATCGCGCGGGTCTTCGCCGACCCCGAGAAGAGGTCCGCGATGATCGACAGCGTGGTCGGGAACGCCATGCCGGCGGCGATGCCCCCGACGAGCCGCCCGATCGCGAGCACCTCCACATCGGGCGCCAGCCCGGCGAGGAGGGCCGCCGGGATCGACAGGGCGAGCCCGCCGATCAGCATCGGGTAGCGCCCGTAGCGGTCGGCCACGGCGCCCAGGTAGAGCACCGACGCGGCGAGCCCGAGCGTGAAGCCGACGGCGACGAGGTTGAGCGCGGTCTGGGAGGCCTCGAGGTCGCGGCCGATCGTCGGCAGGGTCACGTTCGCGACCGCCAGGTTCATGTTGGCGACCGCGGCGCTCGCGATCAGGGCCGTGAGGATCAGGCCGGCGCGCGGCGGCGACTCGGGCCGGGCGCTCACCCGTCCGCCTCGTCGTCGGCCGCGGCCTCGATCCGGCCCTCGCGCACCGCCTCGAGCAGCGCGGCATGGTCGGCCTCGGTGCGGTCCGCGTAGGCGACGGCGTACTCGACGAGGGCCTCCTCGAAGCGCTCCGACGAGCCCATGTAGGCGGCGATCGCGACGCGGTCCCCGGAGCGGGCGTGGGCCTTCGCGAGGGTCCAGCCGCAGAGCATGCCGTAGAGGCCGAGCAGCTTGCCGTCCATCTTCTCGACCTCGGCGGAGCCCTTCCAGTCGCGCAGCTGGCGCCAGTAGTAGTGCCGGCCGAGCGGGCCATCGGCCCAGCCGAGGAAGGCGTCGCTCGCCGACTGCATCAGCCGCTGGCCGGCGACGACGCGCTGGCCGGGATGCCCGTAGGCGGAGCGCCCGAGGTGGGGCTCCAGCACCGACGGGCGCGCCTCCTTGATCTGCAGGAACAGCAGGTCGTTCTCGTCGGCGCCCTGCATCAGGACGATCACGCAGCGCGTCCCGACCGAGCCGACACCGACGACCTTGACCGCGGAGTCGACGTACGTGTAGCGGTCGAGCAGGACCCGCACGTCGTCGCGGACGGAGTCGCGGTACTGCAGGAACGCGCTGCGGATCAGTCCCTCGACGTCGTCGACCGGGAGCATGTAGGAGATGTCGCGGAGCGGCACGATCAGGGGCGGCTCGGCGACGATCCGCCGTGCCCCATCGACGACCTCGGTGAAGCGCGAGACGGCCTGCAGGTGGTCCTTGCCGCGCGCGCGCTCGGCGACGCGCTCCGCGTAGCGACGCCAGTCCTCATCGGCGATCTCCGGGATGCGCGCGTCGACCTCGATCTGGGCGTACCAGGACTCGAGCGCCGACGCCTCCGCGAGCTCCGCCATGGCCGTCCGGTAGCGCTGCGCGGCCAGCTGCGCGACCTCGCGCTGGCGCTTCGGCTTGAGGCCGCGGCTGCGCGCCGCCACCACCATGCTCGCGACGAGCCGGCGGACGTCCCACTCGAACGGGCCCGGCAGCGTCTCGTCGAAGTCGTTGAGGTCGAAGACCAGCGCCCGCTCCGGCGAGCCGTACACCCCGAAGTTGAGCAGGTGCGCGTCGCCGCACAGCTGCACCTCGAGGCCGCTGCGCGGCAGTCCGGCGGCGTCGTGGGCCATCAGGCCCGCGGCGCCGCGGAAGAACGCGAAGGGCGACGCGGCCATCCGCCCGTAGCGGATCGGCACGAGCCAGGGCAGGCGGTCCACATCGCCCGCCGAGACGACGTCCACCGGGTCGCGGTCGGCAGAGCCGGCCTCGGCGAGGTCCGCGAGCGGCAGGGCGGCGCGGGCCTCCTTGCCCGCCGCACGGCGCTCCGCGCGCGGCGCGTGGCGCGGCCAGCCGCTGGGGGTCGTCGCCTCGTCCACGGTGGCAAGTCTAGGAGCCACCGGACCCGAGGGGTACACTCGCCGCATGGTCGTCGATCCGAAGCACAGCATCCGCCTCACGTACTGCGTCCCCTGAGGCGCCGCCCCGAACGCCGCGGGTCTCGCGGCGCGGATCATCGCCGGCTGGGGGCCCGTCCTGCGCGAGCTCGTGATCGTGCCGGGATCGGGCGGCGTCTTCGACGTGGAGGCCGACGGGGAGGTGGTCTTCTCCAAGCACGCGCTCGGGCTGCGGGCGTACCCGGAGCCCGACGCCGTCCTCCCCGCCCTGCGCACGGCGATCGGCGCCGAGGTCGCCTAGGACGCCGCTGGCAGCGCGCGGGCGCCGTCCATGGTCTCCTCGCCCGACGACCGCATCAGGGACAGGTCGATCACCAGGGACACCCCCTCGCCGACGAGGATGCCGCTCGGGTCGAACGTGATCTCGAAGTCGCGGCGCGTGATCTCGCTGCGCAGCTCGAGGCCGCAGCGGTCGTGCCCGTAGGGGTCCTTGGCGATCCCGCCCGTGAAGGCGACCAGCTCGATCGGCCGGGTCACGCCGTTGATCGTGATCTCGCCCTCGACGATGTAGTCGTCGTGGTTGGCGCGCACCTTCGTGATCTCGAAGGCCATGCGCGGGTGCTCATCGGCGTTGAGGAAGTCGGGGCTGAGCAGGTGCCGGTCGCGCACCTCGCTTCCGGTCTGCACGCTCTTCGCCCCCACCACGGCCGTGCCGTGGATCTGGGCGCCGTCCGAGTCGACCGCGCCGGAGAAGTCGGTGAAGCGCCCGCGCAGGGTCGTGATCCCGAGGTGGCGGATCGCGAAGTTGATGCTGGAGTGCTCCGGGTCGATCGTCCAGCGGCCCGCCGGCACCATCGCGCCGGGCGCGCCTGCGAACCGCGACCCGACCGCGGTGTCCGAGGGATCCTGCATGCCGCCATCGTCGGGCCGCGGCGGTGCGGCCGCACGGCACGATTCCGATCAGTTCGTGCGGATCCGCCGCGGCGGCGGGCCAGCCGCCCTACTCGGGCATGGGGCCGACGTAGTCGACCTGAGGGCGGATCAGGCGCGGGTACGCCATCTGCTCGAGCATGTGCGCCGTCCAGCCGGCGGTGCGGCTGACCGCGAACGTCGGCGTGTACAGCCCCGGGTCGAGGTCGATCGTCTCGAGCACGGCGGCCGCGTAGTACTCGACGTTCGTGTACAGGCGGCGGTCGGGCTTGTACTCGTGCAGGAGACGCAGCGCGGTCTGCTCGACGTGGCGGGCGAGGCCGAGGCGCTCATCGTCCGACCCGAGGCGCTCGGCGACCTCGCCGAGGGCGCGGGCGCGCGGATCGTAGGTCTTGTAGACGCGGTGGCCGAAGCCCATCAGGCGCTCGCCGGCCTCGATCCTCTCGCGCAGCCACGGCTCGGCGTTGTCCTTCGTGCCGATCTCGTCGATCATCGAGGAGACGTGGCTCGGCGCGCCGCCGTGGAGCTTGCCCTTGAGGGCGCCGATCGCGCCGACCAGGCCGGAGCCGAGGTCGGAGGCGGTCGAGACGATGACGCGGCCGGTGAAGGTGGAGGCGTTCATGCCGTGCTCGGCGGTCAGCACGAGGTAGGCGTCGAGGGCGCCGACCTGGGCGTCCGTCGGCTCCGTGCCGCGCATCACGCGCAGGTAGTTGCGGGCCAGCGAGTCCTCGTCGCGGATCTCACCCGGCGCGACCTCGGCGCGGCGGGCGCCGAGCAGCGCGACGGCGCCGGCGATCGCGCCGAGCGCGGCCTGCGCATCGGCCGGGGTGCCGCCCTCCTCGAGCTTGCGGGACTGGGCCCAGATGCTGATCGCGGAGCGGACGACGTCCATCGGGAGCGCCGCGGGGTCGAGGGTCGCCAGGGTGGCCGGCTCCTCGGAGACGTGGCGCATGCTTGCGAAGACGGTGGCGCGCAGCTGGGCGAGCTCGGCCGCCGTGGGCAGGCTGCCGGTCCAGAGCAGATGCGCGACCTCCTCGAAGCAGTGCTCGCGCACCAGCACCTCGGCGTCGTGGCCGCGGTAGATCAGCTGGCCGTTCTCGCCGTCGACCAGGCCGATCTCGGACGGGCCGATCGAGACGCCCTCCAGGCCGGTGCCGGGGTGCATGCGGGGGTTCGTGTCAGTCGCCATGTCGTTCTGCCTCCGTAGGTCACGGAACCCTAGCCGCACTCAGGGCCCCGCGAAGCAACTCCCATGGCGATTCGCACGCCGCGGTGCCGAAGCCGACGGGCGACGGCCGATGGAGCCAGGCGGGCTCGAACCGCCGACCCCCTGCTTGCAAAGCAGGTGCTCTCCCAGCTGAGCTATGGCCCCGGGTGCGGAGCGCGTCCGCCGGTGGATTGTGCCAGCCCGCGGACTGGCGGGCGTGCGGCCTACGACTCCCAGTCGAACTCGCCGGAGGCCGTGGTCTCGGACCAGCTGGTCTCCTCGGCGCCGCCGAGCGTGGCCTCGTCCTCCCAGTCCAGGCGGACGGCGGGGTGCTCGCCGGTCTCCTCCTCCTCCTGCCGCGCGTCCTCCTCGGTCTTGAAGAGGGCGTGGTTGTCGAAGGGGTCGGCCGGGATGAACTCCTCGAGCGGCATATCCTGCTCGAGCTGGGCGTTGCGCCGCTTGAGGGCGAGGTGCTCCTCGATGACGGACGCGAAGAGGGTCTTGTCGTCGGACATGTCGTGCGTGGCCTTCCGGTCGTGTCGCGCGGGGTCGCCGCACGCCATTGTAGAACAGCACCGAATGCCCGATCGCAGTGCACCGCGGCGCGGCCGACCTGCGGGTACGCTCCCCGGGTGATCCCGGACGCGCCCCTGCCCGTGGAGGAGGTCGAGCGGATCGCGGCCGATGCCGCATGGCTGAGCGGAATCCCGGCCCCCACCTTCCACGAGCAGGAGCGTGCCGCGGCCGTGCTCGGGCGCCTCGCCGAGCTCGGCCTCGAGCCCGCCCTCGACGGCGCCGGCAACGTGGTCGCGCGGGTCGGGCCGGCGGGCCCGGCGCTCGCCCTCTGCGCCCACCTCGACACCGTCTTCCCC
>JBEGMS010000015.1:0-12298 GCA_041182985.1 Actinomycetota bacterium | reverse complement strand
ACGTTCGGCTACGAGAGCGATGGCGCGACGACCGCGATCATCGCGATCGGCGCACGCAACGGCTTCGCCGGCGGGCGGGACGACCGCGGCCAGCCGACCGAGTTCGTGCCGGGCCGCGTCGGCGCCGCCTTCACCCTCACCGGCATCCCGATCGGCGCGACGCCGGAGTGGACCGTCGTCTCCCCGAGCGGCGCCAGCGCGACCGCCCGCGCGACGCCGACCGGGCCCGACTGCGCGACCGAGCCGCCGACCACGGAGCCCGAGCTCGTCCCGGACCTGCCGCCGCCGTCCCAGCCCCCGACCGAGGATCGCCCGGAGCGGCGCATCGTCGAGATCGACAACCCGGGCACCACGCCGGCCGTGGACGTCGTCGTGGTCGTCCCGAACGGCCCCGGCTACGTCGTCACCGGCGCCACCTCCAGCCGCTCGGCGACCTGCACCCGCAAGCGCGGGCGGATCGTGATGCGCGTCGCCCGGCTGTTGCCGGGCGAGGCCGCCTCGTGCCGCATTACGATCCGGATCACGTCGTGCGCCCTCGCGAAGCTGCAGGTGCAGGCCACGGGCCGTCGCGCCGATGCGCGCATCTCCGCCCCGACCGGCCAGACCCGCGGCGTCAGCGGCTGCCGGCCGGCCCGGCCGGAGCCCGTGACCGGCTAGAGCAGGCCGTCGGGGAAGTAGATCGCGAGCTCGCGCTCGGCCGACTCGGGCGAGTCCGAGCCGTGGATCACGTTCTCGGACAGGACCAGGGCGAGGTCGCCGCGGATCGTGCCCGGCGCGGACTCGAGCGGGTTGGTCTTGCCCATCATGTCGCGCACGGTCTGGACGGCGCCGTCGGCCTCGAGGGCGAGGGCCACGATCGGCCCCGACGTGATGAAGTCGACGAGCTCCCCGAAGAAGGGGCGCTCCGAATGCTCGGCGTAGTGCAGCTCGGCGGTCGCGCGGTCGAGCTGGAGCAGGCGCATGCCGCGGAAGCGGAAGCCGCGCCGCTCGAAGCGGCCGATGATCTCGGCCATCAGTCCGCGGCGCACCGCGTCGGGCTTGAGCAGGACGAGCGTGGTCTCCATCGGTGTCCCCCGGAGGTCGTGGGTCGCGTCAGGCCGCCGGTCGCGGCTCGCCCGGAATCATGCCCGCGCCGGGGGCCTCGCCGCGCAGTACGGGCAGACCACCCAGGCCGGGTCGAGCGGCCGCTGGCAGCCGTCGCACCGCTCGCGCAGGGGCGTCGAGCAGGACGGGCAGACGATGTACTCCGCCTCGACGGGCCCCGCGCAGTACGGGCAGACCTCCGCCCCGCCGAAGCGCCGCTCCATCAGCCGGATCTCGAGCTCGCGCTCGCGCACGTCGTCGAGGTACTCCGGCGGGCGCAGGAACAGGTAGACGAACGGCCCGAGGAACGGGAACAGCAGCCCCGCGGCCACGGCGACCCCGATCAGGATCGGGTCCTCCATCCGCCGGCGCGCGTCCTTGTACACCCACAGGGCCAGCGCCAGCCAGAGCACCACGACGAGCAGCAGGGCGAGCCGCACGCCCGCGCGGAACGCCGACGACTCGTAGACGTCGATGACGGGCTGCAGCGGGTTGTCGGCGGCGAGGACGAACGGCATCGCGGGTTCTCCGCGAAGCCTATTCGCCCTGCGCGCGCGGATTCCCCCGTGCCGGGCACCCGCGCCGGTCGGGGCCCGGCCGGTAGGATCCGCCCGTGACCGGCCGTCCCGCCGTCGTGCTCTTCGCGATCGCGCTCCTGATCGCGATCATCGCGCTCTGCTACGCGGTGGGCTACGTCGTGGGCCGGCTGATCGTCTAGCCGAGCGCGGCGAGCAGGGTCAGGCTGCCGCAGATCACGACCGCGCCCTCGCCGCCGGCGCGGTGGCGCGCACGGGCGAGCGCCTGCTCGGGGTCGGGCGCCGCCTCCGCCTCGAGGCCCCGGGCCTCGGCCAGCTCCAGCAGCCGCGCGGCGGGCAGCGCCCGCTCCGAGGCGGTCTCGGTGAGCACGAAGCGGTCGACCACCGGCGCGAGCGCGGCGAGCACCCCGTCGGCGTCCTTGTCGGCGAGGAGCGCCACGACCGCCACCACCGGCGTGCAGCCGCCGACCGCGCGCGGCAGATCGCGCGCGAGGGTGCGGGCCCCGTCGGGGTTGTGGGCGGCGTCGCGGATCACGAGCGGGTAGCGGGCGACGATCTCGAGCCGGCCGGGCACGGTCGTGCGGCTGATGCCGCGCAGCGCGCCGACCGGGTCGAAGCGCTCGCCGAGGAGCGCCGCCGCGGCCCCGAGCGCGAGCGTCGCGTTGCCGCGCTGGAAGGAGCCGGCCGCGGCCAGGTCCGGCAGGTCCTCGTCGAAGGCGCTCGGGCCGAGCAGCATCGCGCGGGCCGCGCCCCGCTCGGTCGCGATCCGCTCCACGGTCGGTCGGATCTCGTCGTCCATGCCGCCGGCGACGAGCACGGCCCCGGGCGTCACGACGGCGAGCTTCTCCGCGGCGATCAGCTCGCGCGTCCCGCCGAGGTGCTCGGTGTGGTCGAGGCCGATGCCGGTCAGGACCACGACGGGCGCATCGAGGACGTTGGTGGCGTCGAGGCGGCCGCCGAGGCCCGCCTCGATCACGGCGGCCTCCACCCCGGCCTCGGCCAGCGCGAGGAAGGCCGCTGCGGTGAGGAGCTCGAACTGCGTCGTCGCGCCGCCGCGCTCGGCGTCGACCGCATGGGCCGCCTCCTCGGCGGCCTCCAGCGCCGCGAGGAACGGCTCAGGCGCGATCGGCTCGGGGTCGGCGAGGGGCTCGGCGACGAGCACGCGCTCGTGCCAGCCCGTGATGTGCGGCGACAGGTACGCGCCGGCCCGGAGCCCGGAGCCCGCGAGCGCGGCGCAGGCGAAGCGCGTCGTCGACGACTTCCCGTTCGTGCCGACCACGTGGATCGCCCGGAAGCGCGTGTGCGGGTCGCCGAGCCGGGCGAGGAGCGTGCGGATGCGCTCCGTGCCCAGCTCCATCCCGAACATCCCGCGCCCGGCGAGGATCTCGTCGGCGCGATCCGGCACGTCAGTCCCCGCCCAGGGCGGCGAGCTGCGCCTCGAGCTCGGCGGCGTCGCGGCCGAAGCGCTCGGCCCGCTCGCGCTCCTCCGCCACGACCTCGGCGGGCGCCCGCTCCACGAACTTGGCGTTGCCGAGCTTGCCCTCGGCCTTCTGCTGCTCGGCGCGGGCCTCGGCGAGGCGCCGCTCGAGCCGGCTGCGCAGCTTGTCGGCGAGGTCGGCGCCCTGGATGCGCAGGGTCGCGGTGCCGGCGCGCAGCGGCACCGCCGGCCCCGCGTCGGCCGCCTCGACGAGCCGCACGGCGCCGAGCGCCCCGAGCAGGCCCGCCTCGGCGCGCAGCCGGTCGGCGCCCTCGCCCTGCAGGACCGCGGCGAGCTCGACGCGCGGGCCGAGGTCGGCGTCCTGGCGCAGGCGCCGGGCGCCCTGCACGGCCTCGATCACGGCGCCCACGGTGGCCGCCGCGTCGGCATCGCGCGGGATGCCGTCGGTCCCCGGGAAGGGCGCGCGGGCGAGCAGGCCCTCCCGCTCGGGCAGGAGCGACCACAGCTCCTCCGTCACGAAGGGCATCACGGGGTGCAGGAGCGCGAGCGTGCGCTCGACCACGAGCAGCGCGGTCTCCGACGCCGCCCGCCTCGAGGCCGCGTCGTCGCCGTAGAGGCGCGCCTTGATCGCCTCGAGGTACCAGTCGCAGAACTCGTTCCAGACGAAGGCGTAGAGCGCCTTCACGGCCTGCGAGAAGCGGTACGCCTCGAAGTCGGCCGTGACCTCCTCGATCGTGGCGGCGAGCCGGTCGAGGATCCAGCGGTCGGCGGCCTCGAGCCCGTTCGGGGCCGGGCGCGCGTCGGGATCGGCGTTGAGCAGGACCAGCCGCGTCGCGTTGAAGAGCTTGTTGGCGAGGCCGCGGCCCTCGTCGATCATGCCCTCCGCGAAGCGCACGTCCTGCGTGGAGCACATCTTCAGCAGGCCGTAGCGGGTGGCGTCCGCCCCGTACTGGTCGATCAGGTCGAGCGGGTCGACGCCCGTGCCGAGCGACTTCGACATGCGCCGGCCGTCGGCGGCCTGGATCGTGGAGTTGATGTAGACGTCGGTGAACGGGATCCCGCCGGCGAACTCGATGCCGGTCATGATCATCCGCGCGACCCACAGGTTGATGATGTCGCGGCCCGTGACGAGGACGTTCCCCGGGTACCAGGTCTCGAGCGACGGCGTCCGCTCGGGCCAGCCGAGCGTGGCGTACGGCCACAGCGCCGACGAGAACCAGGTGTCGAGGACGTCCGTGGACTGCTCCCAGCCCTCGCCCTCGGGGCGGTCGACCTGCACCACGTGGGAGCCGTCGGGCGCGAACCAGACCGGCAGCCGGTGGCCCCACCAGAGCTGGCGCGACACGCACCAGGGGCGGATCGCCTCCATCCAGTCGAGGTAGATCTTCGCCATCCGGTCGGGGTGGAAGCGCACCTCGCCCCGCTTGACGACGTCGATCGCGGGCGCCGCCAGCTCGTCCATGCGGCAGAACCACTGCAGGCTGACCAGGGGCTCGATGCGGGCGCCGGAGCGCTGGCAGAAGCCCACGCTGTGGCGGTACGGGTGCTCGGCGCGCAGCGCGCCCGTCTCGCGCAGCCGCTCGACGGCGCGCGCGTGGCCCTCCTCCGCGCTCAGGCCCTCCCACTCCGGCACGAGGTCGGTGAGCGCGCCGTCGAGGCCGATCGCCGACAGCGTCTCGAGGCCGTGGTCCCGGCCGATCTCGAAGTCCGTCGGGTCGTGGCCCGGCGTGATCTTCAGCGCCCCCGTCCCGAATCCGATCTCGACGCGCTCGTCGGCGATGATCGGCACCGGCCGGTCGACGAGGGGCACGATCGCGTTGCGGCCCACGAGGTCGCGGTAGCGCTCGTCGTCGGGGTGCACGGCGATCGCGACGTCGGCGAGGATGGTCACGGGCCGCACGGTGGCGATCACGATCTCGCCGCCGCCCTCGACCGGGTAGGCGACCTCGTAGAGCACGTCGTCGACGTCCTTGTGCTCGACCTCGAGGTCGGAGATCGCGGTCGCCAGGGGCACGCTCCAGTTGACCAGGTACTCGTCGCGGTAGATCCAGCCCTTCGCGTGCAGCGCCACGAACACGTCCTGCACGGCGCGCGCGTAGGCCTCGTCCATCGTGAAGCGCTCGCGCCCGTAGTCCATCGAGGCGCCGAGCCGCTTGTACTGCTCGATGATCGTCGAGCCCGTCTCGTCCTTCCACGCCCAGACCCGCTCCACGAAGGCCTCGCGGCCGAGGTCGTGGCGGGTCCGGCCCTCCTTCGCCAGCTCGCGCTCGACGACCATCTGCGTGGCGATGCCCGCGTGGTCGGTGCCCGGCTGCCAGAGCACGTTGCGCCCCTCCATCCGCTTCCAGCGGATCAGGAGGTCCTGGACCGCGCCGTTGAGGGCGTGGCCCATGTGGAGGCTGCCCGTCACGTTCGGCGGCGGCAGCTGGATGCAGTACGGCTCGCCCGGGTCGTCGGGGCGCGCGTCGAAGAGGCCGTCGTCGCGCCAGCGGGCGAAGATCCGGCCCTCGACCTCGGCGGCCTCGTAGCGGGTCCGCTCCTCAAGTTCTGCGCGTCGGTCCATCGGCCGGGCAGTGTATCGGCGCGGTGGTCGCCGCCACGCCGCCCCCGCCAGACGCTAGAGTCGCAGCGTCCGCGTCCGGGAGGGACCCATGCCGCGCCGCCTCGCCAGCCTGCTCCTGCTCGTCCTCGCCACGCTCGCCCTCGCGGCCTGCGGCGGCGGCGAGTCCACTACCCCGACCGCCGGGGGCGGCGACGCCGCGGCCACGGACGCCGCCGAGGGCGACACCGGCGCGATCGTCGAGGGCGGGATCCTGCGCATCGGCTACACCGACCCGCCCGACGGCATCAACCCGTTCGTCGGCTCGAACCAGGTCTCGTACATCATCTTCCAGGAGATGTACCCCGCCCTCGTCCAGTACGACGAGGACTACCAGCTGACCGGCGACTGGGCGGAGTCGTGGACCGTCTCGGACGACCAGACGGTCTACACCTTCGCGCTGCGACCGGGCGAGTGGTCGGACGGCACGCCCCTGACCGCGAAGGACGCGGTCTGGACGATCGAGACCGTCAAGCAATACGCCGACGTCTCGACCGGCCTGATGGCGGGCTACATCGAAGGGGTGAAGTCGGCGCGCGCGATCGACGACCTCACGCTCGAGATCACCTACTCCGAGCCGCGCGCGACCGCGCTCGCCAACCTGCAGCCCTTCTACATCCTGCCGAGCCACGTCTTCTCGCAGCACATCGGCGAGGGCGGCAAGGGCCTCGACACGTGGGACATGGCCGCCGAGGGCGAGCTCGTGGGCGGCGGGCCCTTCTTCGTCAAGCAGTACGACGACAAGGGCACCACCCTGCTCGAGCGGAACCCCGGCTACTACGGCCCCAAGCCCCACGTCGACGCGATCGGGATGACCGTCTACCAGAACCCCGACGCGATGGTCAGCGCGTTCAAGGCGGGCGAGCTCGACGCGATCGATAAGGTGCCCGCGACCGTCGTCGGCCAGCTCGAGCAGCTGCCGGGCGTGACGATCCTGCCCGGCGACGTCCCCGACGTGATCAACATCGGCTTCAACGCCAACCCGAAGAAGCGCGACCACCGCGAGCTGCTCGACCCGCGCGTCAAGGAGGCGATGGCCCACGCCGTCGACCGGCAGGCGATCATCGACACGGTCTACGCGGGCTACGCGAAGCCCGCGGCGAGCATCCTGACGCCGATCGCCGGCGACTACCTCAACCCGGCCATCCAGCCCGAGGCCTACGACCTCGCCGAGGCCAACCGCATCCTCGACGAGGCCGGCTACGCCAAGGGCGACGACGGCATCCGCGTCACCCCCGAGGGCGAGCGGATGAGCTACGAGGTGATCCTCCCGACCGACATCCCCGGCCAGGAGCGCAAGTTCGAGATCCTCCAGGCCGCCTGGGAGGAGATCGGCATCGAGACCACCGGCCAGGCCATGGACGGCACAGCGGCGTGGGACGCGATGATGGCCCCCGACGGCAAGTACCTCGACTTCGACATGCACATGTGGTCGTGGCTCGGCTACATCGACCCCGACTTCATGCTGATGACGGTGATGTGCGACCAGTACGGCAACTGGTCGGACACGGGCTACTGCAACCCCGAGTACGACGCCCTCTACGCCAAGCAGGCGGCCGAGACGGATCCGGCCAAGCGCCGGGAGATCGTCTGGGAGATGCAGGAGATCCTGTACCGCGACCGGCCCTACATCTTCATCGCCCAGACCCAGTTCGTGCGGGCCTACCAGCCGGGCTGGGGCGGGATCACGGAGCCGTACCTCGTGTACGTGTCCAAGATCCCCTGGGACACGATCCACCGCACGGAGGGCTAGCCCCCGGGTCGGTGCGGGGCCCGTGCGCCCGGCAGGCCGATCGGACCCGTCCAGGCGCGCCCGCCGTCCGCGGCGTCGACCTCGACGCGGCCCCACGCGCAGAACTCGGGCTCCTCGAGGTGCGCGCGCACGATCAGCCCCGCATCGTCGCGCTCGAGGATGCGCGCCCGGTAGGCGGCCCGCGCCGGATCGGCACTGACCCGACCCCCGTCCCACGGGCCCGAGATCAGGGCCACGGCCGCGGCCGACGAGCAGGCCACCTCGAGCCCGCCCGGGACGCGCTCCACGTGATGGATGGCGGGGCCCGTCGAGCCGTACGCGTGACCACGGCGCAGGGCCTCCACCACCCCGGCCGCCGAGCGCTCCCGTGCCCGCACCATGGTCCAGCCGAGCAGGCTGTCGGAGCCCGCCGCATCACCCGCCCGGTGCGCGTCGTCCGTGGCCACCGCGCCGAGCAGGAGGCCGCGCTCGGAGACCGCGTCCCAGACCGCGTCGGCGAGGCCGTTGCCCTGCTCGAGCGCGCAGCCGCCGTTGTACACCTCGAGCCCGTGCAGCGCCGTCGCCGGCAGGATGTCGTCCGCCGTCAGGGCGCTCCAGCGCGGGTGCGCGAGGACGGCGGCACCGCCGCGCTCGGCGATCCACGCGGCGCAGGCCGCGATCGTCGGGAAGGCCGCGCACGGCTCCGGGAGTGCATCGATCCCGAGCGCGAGCACCTCCGCCTCGAAGGGGGCGCGCGCGAGGTCGGCGGAGAGCTCGCTCGCCGGGATCATCAGCGGCCCGTCGGGGCCGGCCTCGGCCGCGGTGATCAGCCAGTGGTCGGTGATCGCCACGGCGTCGAAGCCCGCGTCGGCGTAGTGGCGCACGAGATCGTCGGGCTCGGGCTTGCCGTCCGAGCGCGTCGTGTGGCAGTGCAGCTGGCAGCGCAGCCACTCGCCGCACGCCCCGAAGGGGCCGACCGCACCGAACGCGACCGTCTCCGCCACCGTCACTCCCTCCGCGGTCCTGACAGCGGACCCGCCGCGCGGTAGAGTACCGCCACCTCTGGGAGGGAGAGACCGATGAAGCGCATCCTCGCACTGCTCATGACGCTCGTCCTGGCGGCCGCGATCGCGGCCTGCGGCGGCGGCGAATCGACCACGCCCGGCCAGGGCGGCGACGGCGGCGACGCCACCGGCGCCGAGACGGCCGCGGCCGAGGCGAAGCCCGGCGGCATCTTCCGCCTCGGCACGACCTCCGGCCCCGACTCGCCGAACCCGTTCGTGGCCTTCTCGGCGACCTCCTACATCTTCTTCACCAACACCTACCCGACGCTCGTCCAGTACGACGAGGACTTCCAGCTCGTCGGCGACTGGGCCGAGTCGTGGGAGACGTCCGAGGACGGCAAGGTCTGGACCTTCAAGGTCAAGCCCGGTGAGTGGTCCGACGGCACGCCCCTGACCGCCAAGGACGCCGCCTTCACCGGCGAGCTGATCATCAAGTACGGCGAGGGCCCGGCGGGCACGATGGCGCCGTACCTGACGAACGCCGCCTCCGTGGAGGCGCCGGACGACAGCACGGTCGTGATCACCTACGAGAAGGCCGTGGCCAACGTCCTGCCCCAGCTGCAGCAGCTCTTCATCCTGCCGCAGCACGTCCTCGAGCCGCTCGTCGGCGACAAGGGCAAGGGCCTCAAGAAGTGGGATCCGGTCAAGGGCGGCCAGGTCGGCGGCGGCTCCTTCTTCATCAAGGAGTACGACGACAAGGGCACCATCATCCTGGAGCGGAACCCCGGCTACTACGGCGAGGCCCCGCTCGTCGACGCCGTCGGCGTGACCGTGTACCAGAACTCGGACGCGATGCTCGCGGCCCTCGACGGCGGCCAGTTGGACTCCGTCGACACGGTGCCGCCGACCCTCGCCGAGCAGTACGCGTCGAACCCGAAGTTCCAGCTGCAGATCGGCGACTCGACCTTCGTCTACGACATCGGCTTCAACTCGAACCCCGACAAGCCGAAGAACAGGGAGCTGCTCGACCCGAAGGTGCGCGAGGCCCTCGCGATGGGCGTCGACCGCCAGAAGATCATCGACACGGTGCTCAACGGCTACGGCACCCCGGCGGCCACGATGTTCACGCCGCTGTCCGGCGAGTACCTCAACACCGAGATCCAGCCCGAGCCCTTCGACATCGCCGCCGGCAACGCGATCCTGGACGAGCTCGGCTACGCGATGGGCTCGGACGGCGTCCGCACGACGCCGGAGGGCGGGAAGATGGAGTACGAGGTGATCCTGCCCGAGAGCGTCGAGGGCATCGACCGCCTGTTCGAGATCGTCCATGACGGCTGGGGCCAGATGGGCGTCAAGGTCACGGCCAACAAGATGGACTCGACGGCCGCCTTCGAGGCGATCGGCGCGCCCGATTGGAAGTACCTCGACTTCGACATCATGATGTGGGACTGGGTCGGCTACATCGACCCGGAGTTCATGCTCTCCGTGGTCACCTGCGACCAGTACGGGTCGTGGTCCGACACGGGCTACTGCAACCCCGAGTACGACGAGCTCTACGCGAAGCAGGGCGTCACGCTCGACCCGGCGGCCCGCAAGGACATCGTCTGGGAGATGCAGGAGATCCTGTACCGCGACAAGCCGTACATCCAGGTCGCGCAGAAGCAGTCCATCGTGGCGTACACCGACCAGTGGACGAACCTGACCGACCCGTTCCTCGCGGGCCTCTCGAAGATCCCGTGGGAAGTCATCGGCCAGAAGGCCTCGTAGGCACCGCAGGCCGGCCCGCGCCCGGGGGGAGGACCCCCTAGGTGCGGGCCGGCTGGTCCTCCGTCGGCCGTCGCGCGCTGTTCGCGCTGATCACGATCCTCGTCGCGATCAGCCTCAACTTCGTGCTGTTCCGGCTCGCCCCGGGCGACCGCACCTCCGCCCTGCGCTGCCAGGGCTGCACGCAGGAGTTCAAGGCGCAGGTGCGGGCCGAGTTCGGCCTGGACAAGTCCGTCCCCGAGCAGTACCTGGTCTACGTCAAGGAGACCGCGACGGGCAACCTCGGCCGCTCGTTCGTGACGCAGCAGCCCGTCCTGGCCGAGCTCTGGAAGCCGATCAGGAACACGATCCCGATGGTGCTGCTCGGCACGCTCTTCGCGATCTCGCTCGGCCTTACCCTGGGGGTGGTCAGCGCCTGGCGGCGCGGCACGATCACCGACCGGGCCTCGGTCTGGTCGGGCCTCCTCCTCTACTCCCTGCCCACCCAGTGGCTCGCGCTGATGCTGATCTTCTACGCGGCGGGGCCGCTCGGGCTGCCGACCAGCGACATCGCCGACCCGTACCTCGCCTACGAGAACCCCGGCTGGTGGCCCGAGCTCGTCGACCGCCTCGAGCACATGGTGCTGCCCGCGGCCACGATCGGCCTCGTCCTGTTCGGCGAGTACACGCTGATCACCCGCTCCTCGATGCTCGAGTCGCTCGGCGAGGACTACATCCTCACCGCCCGCGCGAAGGGCCTCTCGAACTGGCAGATCGTGCGCCGCCACGCCCTGCGCAACTCGCTCCTGCCGATCGTGACCCTGATCTTCCTGTCGCTCGGGTTCATCCTCGGCGGCGCGATCCTGATCGAGACCGTCTTCAACTACCCCGGCATCGGCCTGCAGCTGTACGAGAGCGTGTCCGAGCGCGACTACCCGATGCTGCAGGGCGGCTTCCTGATCCTGACGGTGTCCGTGATCCTGATGAACTTCATCGCGGACGTCCTCTACTTCCGCCTCGACCCGCGGGTGACCGAATGAGCCCGCAGGAGCTCGCCGAGCCGGTCGTCCCCGCCACCGCCGACACGCGCCGGCGGATCCCCCTGTGGGGCTTCCTCAAGGGCCACCCGCAGGCGGCGATCGGCGCCGCCATCCTCGTCGTCTTCGCGCTCGTGGCGATCCTCGGGCCGTGGCTCGCCCCGTACGGCCCGCGCGAGCAGGTCGGGCCGATCTTCGGGACGCCGTCGAACCCCCACCCGCTCGGCCTCGACGACGCGGGCATCGACATCCTGTCGCTGCTCATCTACGGCGCCCGCATCACCCTGATCGTCGGCTTCGCCGGGGCGCTCGTGGCCGTCGTCGTGGGCGGCACGATCGGGATCGTCTCGGGCTACTTCGGGGGCCGCATCGACAACCTGCTGATGCGGATCACCGACTACTTCCTCGTGATCCCCGACCTCGTGCTCCTGATCGTGGTGGCCTCGATCTGGGGGCGGTCGCTGCGCAACATCATCATCATCATCGGCCTCGTCTACTGGACCTTCATGGCGCGGCTGATCCGCTCGCAGGTCAAGGTCGTGCGCGAGCGCGCCTACGTCAAGCGCGCCCAGGCCCTCGGCGCGTCCCACGTCCGCATCATCACCCGCCACGTGCTGCCGCAGGTGCTGCCGCTGATCCTCGCCCAGACGGTGCTGATGGTCGCGCTCGCGATCTTCCTCGAGACCGCGATCTCCTTCCTCGGCCTCGGCGACCCGAACGCCCCCTCCTGGGGCCGCATGATCGAGAACGCCTTCGACCGCTCCGCGATCTCGTACGGCGCCTGGTGGGCGATCGTGCCCCCGGGCCTCGCGGTGGCGATCGTGATCATGGCCTTCAACATGCTCGGCACGGCCGCCGAGGACGCGCTCAACCCGCGCCTGAAGGTCAGCCACCTGCTGCGCCGGCACTTCCGGATGCGGCCCCTCCCCGACCGGGAGGGCCCGCGGTGAGCGCCCTCGCCGTCGAGGACCTGCACGTCTGGTTCGACCTGCCGGGCGGGCGCGAGCTGCACGCCGTGCAGGGCATCGACCTCGCCCTCGCCCCGGGCGAGCGGCTCGGACTCGTCGGCGAGTCGGGCTGCGGCAAGACGACGGCGATCCTCGCGATGATGGGTCTCCTGCCGCCC
>JBEGMS010000014.1:0-12287 GCA_041182985.1 Actinomycetota bacterium | reverse complement strand
GGGTGCGGCGGTGCGGCCGGCGGGGTCGGGCGCCTGGTCGGCGGGGTTCCAGGTGCTCGGGCGCAGGGTCTGCGCGACGGGCGGCGCGGGCACCTGCGGCACCGGGGAGGCCCCGTGCGCGTGGTCGCGCAGCATCTCGGGCAGGAGCTCCTGGAGCGCCGTCTTCAGTGCGGCGTGCATCTCGCCCGTGCCGGCCTGCTCGCTCACCGGATCGCCTCCAGGGCCGCGATCGCCGCGTCGCCCGCGGCGCGGACGTCGGCCTCCTCGCCGGACAGGTAGACGCGGCCGGTGGCGCCGATCATGCGGTAGTCGATGACCTTGATGCGGGCGGCCTTCTCGGCCTCGTTGGTCGCGAGGATCGCGTACGAGGCGGGCTGCACCTCGAGCACGAACAGCGACTCGCCCGGCAGCAGCATCGAGCCGACCTTGTTGCGGTTGATCAGGAAGGCGTGCTGGCCGTCGACGCGGCTGATCACCTTGCGGGCGAGGATCTTCGGCTTGACGGAGTCCTGCTCGGACAGGTCGAGGGCGTCGAGGACGGCGCTCGTCGCGGACTTGACCGCGGCCGGCGACTGCGAGTGCATCTCGAGGTAGCCGAAGGTGCGCTCCACGAAGAGGATGCCCGCCTCGACGCGGTCGTGCTTGAGCGCCGTGTCGGTGAGGGCCTCGATGTCGAGGCCGGGGGCGACCTCGATGATCTGCGCGGCCATGCCGGCGCGCGGCAGCCGGCCCTTGATCCAGGAGCCGAGGTAGCACATGGTCTGCGGCTGCAGCTGGTCGAGGTAGATGCAGGAGCGGAGCTCGACGGCGGTGTCGTTCACTGGCGGGTCAGCTCCTTGAGCTCCTCGAGGATCAGGCGGCGGACCTCCTCGCGCAGGACGTCCGTCTCGGGCGTCGCGCGCGCGGGCTCCGCGGGGGCGGCGGCTGCGGCCTGGACGGCCCCGAGACGCCACGGCTGCATGCCGTCGAAGTCGTCGAACGGCACGGAGCGGTCCGCGTTGTAGGCGACCCGCGTCCAGTTGACGAGGTGGCGCGGCTCCAGGTTCTCGCCGAGCGACGAGCGCCCGTAGAAGCCGGTGCCGATCGTCATGGTCGGCGCGAGGTTCGTGAGGACGCCGGCCGAGCCGAGGCTGTTGCCGACGTTGACCGTCACGCGCAGCACCTTCACGGCGGCGCCGTACTCCATGATCGTCTGGGCCCGCGTCGAGTGGATCGAGGCGGAGTGGCCGGCGCCGGTGGCGCGCAGCATCGCCTGCGCTGCCGAGATCCCGGCGCGCGTGTTGGGCACGCGCACGAGGCCGAGCACGGGGAAGAGCTTCTCGCGGGCGAGCGGCTCCTCCGGCACGACCAGCGAGAACGGGGCCACGAGGACGCGCGTGGTGGCCGGCACCTTGATCCCGGCCTCCTCGGCGAGGACGAGCGCGGACTTGCCGATCAGGTCGAGCCGCATGCGGTTGTCGGGGAACAGGTGCTCGCGCACCCGCTCCACCTCCTCGGGCGTGCAGACGTGGGCGCCGGCCCGGCCGAGCTCGCGGATCAGCTTCTCGGCGACCTCCTCCTCGACGATGATGGCGCTCTCGTTCGTGCAGAGGATCGAGTTGTCGAAGGACTTCGAGTCGACGATCTCGCGCGCCGCGGCGGCGACGTCGGCGGTGGCGTCGACGAAGGCGGGCACGTTGCCCGGGCCGACCCCGATCGCGGGGTTGCCGGAGCGGTAGGCCGCGCGCACGACGGCGTTGCCACCGGTGGCGACGATCACGTCGGTGGTCGGGTCGGTCATGAGCGCCTCGATCAGCGGGATCGACGGCTCCTCGACGACCTGGATGCAGCCGTCGGGGGCGCCGGCCGCGACCGCGGCGTCCGACAGCATGCGGACGGCGTCGGCGCAGACCGCCTTGGCGCCGGGGTGGGGGCTGACCACGATCGCGTTGCGCGTCATCAGGGCCAGCAGCACCTTGAAGTAGATCGTGGCGATGGGGTTCGTGGTCGGCGTCAGCGCGAAGATCACGCCCGCGGGGCGCGGCAGCTCGAGCACCTTGTCGTCCGCGAGCGCGCGCGGCGAGACGTAGTCGTGGTCGCGGTAGCGGGCCCACAGGTCGCGCGAGCAGGCGACGTTCTTGATCACCTTGTGCTCGACGACGCCCATGCCCGTCTCCTCGACCGCCCACTCGGCGTAGCGCTCGGCGTGGGCCTCGGCGGCCTGGGCGACGGCGTCGAGGATGCGGCGCACGCGCTCGATGTCGTAGCGGGCGAAGAGCTCGGCGGCCCAGTGGGCGCGCTGCAGCATCATCGCGGCGCGGGCGGCGCCCGGCGGCTCGCGGTGGGACAGCTCGATCACGCTCACGCGGGCACCGCCTCGCGGGAGCCGGAGCGGATCTCGGCGTAGGCCTTGCCGATCGCGACCTCGGTGCGGTCGAGGATCTCGTCGACCAGCTCGGGGCTGAGCAGGATGCCCGGCTTGAACTGGAGGATGCGGGCGTCCAGCGTCGAGAAGATCGCCCACACGCCGTGCGCGTAGAGGTGCTTCATGACGATCTTGGCGCCGACGGGGTGGTTGAACTCGAGGCCCATCACGACGCCGTCCTGCCGGATCCCGACGAACCAGTCGGGGTAGATCTCCTGGATCTGGCGCAGGCCCTGCTGGAAGCGCTCGGCGATGTAGTGCACCATCGAGCGCACCTCGGGGCGGCCGCAGATCTCGAGCACCTTGAGGCTGACGACGCAGCCGAGCTCGGCGCCGCCGCCCGTGGAGATGTGGCCGAAGCCGTCCTCCTTGAGCCAGGCGGAGCACTCCTCGGACACGACCGTGCAGGCGATCGGGTACATGCCGCCGGTGATGCCCTTGCCGATGACCATGATGTCCGGCTCGACGCCGGACTTCGAGATGCCCCACATCTCGCCGGTGCGCATCAGCCCGGTCTGGACCTCGTCGGCGATGTAGAGCGTGTCGTACTCCTCGCACAGCCGCTTGACGGCCTGCAGGTAGCCGGGCTCGGGGAGCGGGAAGCCGTAGGTGGCCGGGATCGTCTCCATGATCACGGCGGCGACGTCGCGGGCGCGCAGGGCGTCCTCCATCGCGTTGAGGTCGTTGAACGGGACCTGGACGAACTCCTCGGGGTGGTCCGAGAGGAACAGCTTCGAGAAGCGCTCGTCGCCCGTTCCGACCGCGACGCCGGTGTGGCCGTGGTAGGCCTTGATGATCGAGACGATCTTGCGGCGCTGCTTGGTGTGGCGGGCCGTCTTGAGGGCGATGTCGATCGCCTCGCCGCCGCCCGAGCCGTAGATCACGCGGCGCATGTTGGGGCTCGCGGTCTTCACCAGCGCCTCGGCGAGCGCGGTGCGCGCCAGCGCCGGGAAGTGGTGGTTGCCGATGTCGAAGTGCTGCATCGCCTGCTCGAGCGTGGCGATCAGCTCCGGGTTGCGGTGGCCGAGGTTGTACGTGCCGCCGTTGAGGTGCAGGTCGATCAGCCGGCGGCCGGCCATGTCCCAGAACAGGTAGCCCTCGCGGCGGTCGATGACGAGGTCGATGCCCGCGTCCTGCCAGAAGTCGGTCTTGTCGGGATTCCAGAACGCCCGCGAGCGCTCCAGCATGTCCTCTTTCGACTCGTACGAGAAGAACCCGTAGTCGTACATCCGGGGGGCTGCTCCTTCGCTGGACGAGCGTACCGTACCGAATAGCAGACCAAATTGCAAATCGGTCTGAACAAGTTCACCGAATCAGACCAATGGCAGGCCGAAACAGCCCGTTTGGGCCACGCTCCGGTCTGGGCTTCGGCCGGGGGCTAGGCGACGGCGGCGGCCCAGGCGCCGCCGCGCTTGCCCGACTCGAGCGCGCCGTCGACGAACCCGGCCCAGCCGTCGGCGAAGTCCGAGTTGGCGAGGATCACGCGGCCCTCGGGGCGCTGCATCTCGGCGTGGTGCGTCGCGTACCAGCCGGGCCGGTGGATCCCCCACGTGCCGCGGGACCACTCGTCGCCCAGCCAGTCGTGGCAGTTCATGCCGATCACCTCGCAGCCGGGGATCACGCGGTCCAGCTCGCGCTGCGCCCAGGCGAGGTCGCCGTGGGCGATCGCCGCGCCGTCGTTGCCGAAGCAGACGAGGATCTGCTCGTCGCCCGGCAGGTCGAAGATCGTGCCGATGAAGCCGAAGGGGTGGTCGGGGTGCATGCCGCCCACGGGGCCGCCGGGCGTGCGCACCTTGAGCATCACCTTGCTGCCGATGCCCGCCTGGCCGAGGTCGATGCCGGCCCGCTTGACCTCGCTCAGGCCCGGCTCGAAGCGGATCGACCCGAGCGCGTTGAGCGGCGCCGTGACCACGCAGGCCCGGGCCGGCAGGGCCTCGCCGGAGCGGAGGGTGACGACCACCCGATCGCCGTCCTGCTCGACGGCCTCGACCGGCGCCTCGAGGCGCACCTCGCAGGCCGCGGCGTCGAGGATCGGCTGCAGGAAGGCGATCGTGCCCTCCGCGACCGTGTAGCCGCCCGCCGTCTCCTGGGTGTTGGCGAGCGTGTGGCCCGACAGCGCGTGCCAGCGCAGCACCGAGAGGGCGCCGGCGTCGTCGAGGTGCCCGCTCGCCACGCCCTGGCACTCCACCATCAGGAGCGCGCGCTCGTCGTCCGTCAGGTCGAGCTCGTCGATCCGGTCCTGGATCGTCATGCCGTCGAGCCGCGCGATCCGGTCGGGATGGAGGAGCGGCGCGTGCGGCTGGGGGAGGATCTCCCAGGAGCCCTCGTTGTACTTGGCCCAGGCCGACTCGTTGAGCGCCTCGCGCTCCTCGCGCGAGGCGGTGCGGATCTCCTCGCCGACGGTCCAGTGCACGACGTCGCCGACGGGCGGCGCGAGCGGCGTGACGCCGGCGGCCGTGATCTCGCTCCAGACGTGCGGCTGGAACCAGTGGAAGTAGTTGCCGCCGCGCTCGAAACGCTGGCCGTCCCAGTCGTCCGTCCAGGTCCGCCCGCCGATGCGGTCCCGGGCCTCGACGACCAGCGGCTCGCGGCCCGCGCGGCGCACCTCGCGCGCCGCGGCGCAGCCCGCGAAGCCCGCTCCGATGACGATGACGTCGTGCATGCCGCTCCCTCCTGCCCGCACGGTGAGGCTACCGGCGGGGCGCGTCAGCGTCCAGCGCGGTCGGCCCGGTCGGCGACCTTCGCGGCGGCCTCGAGCAGGAACGCGCCGATCCCGCGCGTCTGCGTCGCCACCGTCTTGGGGCCCGCCCAGGTCGCCGAGACCGTGTGGTTGAGCTCGGTCGAGCCCAGCAGCACCACGAGGTCGGCTCCGTCCACCTCGCGCTGCACATCGCGGCCCGGCCGGGCCACGGTGCCGTCGACGACCCGCAGGTCGAGGCGGTCGCCGAGGAGCTGGGGCAGCTCGCGGCGGATGTCGGGGCTGCCGCCGACCACGATCACCCGCTCGAGGCCCGCCCGCTCGCAGGCGTCGGCGAACGCGATCGACCCGCGGCGGTTGGCGCTGCCCTCGCAGACCCGGCAGCGGTCGCCGGTGCCCGCGACGACCGGATCGGGCACGTCGCGGCCGAAGCCGGCCTCGACGCAGGCCGGGCAGAGCAGGGCGACGCGGGCCTGCAGCACGGCCTCGGCGTCGTCGCGCTTCCAGGCGGCGATCCGCTCCTTGCCCGCGCGCGTGATGCCGGCGTCCTCGAGCGCGCCGCGCGCGGCGGCCTGCGCCGCGTCGGTGCGGTAGCCGAGCTCGGCGAGCAGCTTCGCGATCGGGAGGTCCTTCGCCATCCCGGCGCCCCCGCTAGCCCGCGCAGGCGCGGTCGATCGCCTGCGCGAGGTCCCGGACGAGGTCGTCGGGGTGCTCGATGCCGGCCGAGACGCGGATCAGCCCCTCGGGGGTGCCCATCCGCCGCTCCCAGTCCTTGGCGCCGCGGTGCTCGAGCAGGGACTCCACCCCGCCGAGGCTGGTCGCGTGCCCGAACACCTCGACGCCCTGGCAGACCGCGGTGGCGCGCTCCGGCGGGCCCGCGACCTCGAAGGACAGCATCGTCCCGAAGCCGGCCATCTGGCGCGCCGCGACGGCGTGGCCGGGGTGGCCGGGCAGGCCGGGGTAGAGGACGCGCGTCACCTGCGGGTGGGCCTCGAGCATGGCCGCGAGCGCGGCGGCGTTCGCCTGTGCGCGCTCGAGCCGCACCGCGAGGGTGCGCAGGCCGCGCAGCGCCAGGAACGCCTCGAGCGACCCCGGCGTCGCGCCGTAGTCGGTGCGGTGGGCGCGCATCGCCTCCGCGAAGGCGGCGTCGCCGACCGCGATCCCGAGCAGGAGGTCGGCGTGGCCGCCGATCAGCTTGGTGGCGCTGTGCACGACGACGTCGGCGCCGAGCTCGAGCGGGCGCTGCAGGAGCGGGGAGGTGAAGGTGCCGTCGACGGCGATGCGCGTGCCTGGCTCGCGGCCCGCGGCGATCGCCGCGATGTCCGCGATCTCGAGCGTCGGGTTGGAGGGCGTCTCCAGCCAGATCAGCGCGGCGCCGCGGCCGGCCTCCAGGACCGCCGCGGTGTCCGTGATGTCGACCCAGCGCACCTCGATCCGGCCCTGCGCCGCGCGCTCCTCGAGCTGGCCCCAGCTGCCCATGTAGATCGGCTTCGAGGCGACCACGGCCCCACCCGGCGGCACCCGGTCGAGCACCGCCGTGACCGCGGCGATGCCGCTCGCGAAGGCGACGGCCTCGCCGCCCTCCAGCGCGCCCACGACCTCCTCGAGGGCATCCCACGTCTCGTTGCCGGAGCGCCCGTAGCCGCGCGGCCCGCCCGCCCGGTAGGTGCTGTTGAGCACCACGGGGTGGTTGAGGGTCGACCCGGGGCCCTGGGGGCGGCCGCCGTGCACGAGCTTCGTCTCCGGGTGGTGCTCCATCCGCGGGACGATACCGGGGCGCGGGGGCCGCGGGCGCCCATCCGCGGACGATCGCCCTCCGATAGGATTCGCCCATGGCCGTCCACGCCCCGCAGTCGCCCTTCTCGGACGAGCGCAAGCCGGTCTACCTCAACGTCGCGGCGGCCGATCGCCCGCTCGCGAGCCCCGTCTCGGAGGCCACGATCGACGCCGCGCGGCGCTACCGCAAGGACCGCGTGCTCGAGCAGATCCGCGCCGCCGACTGCGATGCGCTCCTGCTCTACGACCCGGTCAACATCCGCTACGTCCTCGACGTCAGCAACATGACGATCTGGATGATGCACAACGCCTTCCACTACGCGGTCGTCTGCGCCGACGGGACCGCGGTCGACTTCCCGTACGCGGGCTCCGAGCACCTCTCGCGGGACCTGCCGGGGGTCAGCGAGGTGCGCACCGCGACGACCTGGACCTTCCAGGAGTCCCAGGGCGAGGAGGCCACCGCCACGGTGGTCGGGCGCTGGGCCGCCGAGATCGACGAGCTGGCCCGCGCCCACGGCGCCGGCACGCGCCGCATCGCGGTCGACAGCTGCGAGCCGTCGGGCGTCGCGGCCCTGCGCGCCCTCGGCCTCGAGGTCGTCGACGGCTACCCCCTGACCGAGCGGGCCCGGCAGATCAAGTCTGCGGACGAGCTCGAGATGCTGCGCTGGACGATGGCCGTCTGCGACGCCGGCATGCACCGCCTGCGCGAGGCCTCCGCCGAGCCGGGCCGCACCGAGCTCGAGATCTGGGCGGAGCTGCACCACGAGAACATCCGCAACGGCGGCGAGTGGATCGAGACGCGCCTGCTCTGCTCGGGGCCGCGCACGAACCCTTGGTTCCAGGAGGCCTCGCACCGCGTCACGCAGGCCGGCGACATGCTCGCCTTCGACACCGACATGATCGGCCCGTACGGCTACTGCGCCGACGTCTCGCGCTCCTGGACCGTCGGGCACCTGCCGCCGACGCCCGCCCAGCGCGACCTCTACCTGCACGCGCTCGAGCAGATCGAGCACAACGCATCGCTCCTGCGCGACGGCGTCACCTTCCGGGAGCTCGACGCGCTGAGCTGGCGCATCCCCGAGCGCTTCCAGGCCCAGAACTACGGCGTCATCCTGCACGGCGTCGGGCTGGCCGACGAGTCGCCGTGGATCGCGACCCACCCGACCTTCCCCGGCAGCCTCAGCGACCGCGCGGACCTCGCGCTCGCCGCCGGCATGGTGGTCAGCGTCGAGTCCTACTGCGGCGAGGTCGGCGGGGCCGAGGGCGTCAAGCTCGAGGCCCAGTACGTGGTCACCGAGACCGGTGCCGAGCGCCTCGACCACCTGCCCTGGGAGGACTGGGCCTGACGGTCGCACCAGGGGGTGCGGGAGGACTTCCCGCCCCGGCGTGGTAGGGTGGGACCACATCGCGCTCCCCCGGCCTCGGCCGCGGCACCCCCGCGCGATGCGCCCGCTCTGGAATCCACTCGAGCGCGCGATGCTCGAAGGAGTTCTGGTGCAATTCAGCTTCACCGACCTCGGCGTGCCCGCCGACCTCGCCGCCGTGCTCTCGCGGCGCGGCATCGACTCGGCCTTCCCGATCCAGGGCGCCACCCTCCCCGACGCCCTCGCCGGGCGCGACGTGATGGGCAAGGCGCCGACCGGCTCGGGCAAGACCATCGCCTTCGGCCTCGCCGTGGCCGCCCGCGTGGCGGCCGGCAAGCCGGGCCGCCCGACGGCCCTGATCCTCGCGCCGACGCGCGAGCTCGCCGACCAGATCAGCCGCGAGGTCGAGCCGCTCGCAGCCGCCCGCGGCCGCCGCGTCGCCGTCGCCTACGGCGGCGTGGGCTACGGCGCCCAGACGAACGCGCTGCGCCGCGGCGTCGACGTCCTCGTCGCCTGCCCCGGCCGGCTCGAGGACCTCATCCAGCGCCGTGACGTCGACCTCTCCGACGTCGGCATCGTCGTCCTCGACGAGGCCGACCGGATGGCCGACATGGGCTTCCTGCCCGTCGTGCGCCGCCTGCTCGGCCAGGTCCGCCCCGACCGGCAGACGCTGCTCTTCTCCGCCACGCTCGACGGCGAGGTCGAGAAGGTCGCCCGCGACTACCAGCGCGACCCCGTCCGCCACGAGGCCGTCGCCGAGGCGCGCTCCGTCGGCGAGGTCGTGACGCACATCTGGCGTGTCAAGCAGGAGGACCGCGTCGACCTGCTCGTCGACGTGGTGCTGCGGACCGGCAGCGTGATCGCGTTCTGCCGGACGCGCCACGGCGTCGACCGGCTCGCCAAGAAGCTCAACGCCGCCGGCGTCGGCGCCGCCAACCTGCACGGCGGCCGCGCCCAGAACCAGCGCGACCGCGCCCTCCACGCCTTCACCTCGGGGCGGCTGCCCGTGCTCGTGGCGACGGACGTCGCCGCGCGCGGCATCCACGTCGACCAGGTCGCGTGCGTCGTCCACTTCGACCCGCCCGCCGACCCGGCGGACTGGGTGCACCGCTCCGGCCGCACCGGCCGCGCGGGCGAGCCCGGCATCGTCGTCGGGTTCGTCGGCAAGCAGGACGAGCACGCCGTGCGCAAGCTGCTCGGCAAGATCGGCTCCGACGCGCAGATCACGGCCCCCGACCTCGAGGTCCTCGGCGCCGTCCGGCCCGTGCGCGTCGACGCCGGCCGCCCGCCCGTCGCGGAGGCGGCGCCCGACGCGCCGGCGAAGCCGCGTCGCGACGAGCGCCCCGCCGCGCAGGGCCAGCAGCAGCGGCCGTCGAAGCACCGCCCGACCACCCCGCGGCACAAGCGCCGCCGGCGCCCCCGCGCCGGGGTCTAGGACCCGGAGCCCGAATCGCCCGGCGGCGTCTCGCCGTCGGGCTGCGAGCGGCGCATCGCCTCGCGCTCCTTCGCGGGCTTGCGCTGGCGGCCGAGGTTGCTGACGATCAGGGCCAGCACCGTCACGAGGTAGAGCTGGCCGATCAGGCCCTCGACCATCGCCAGCAGGCGGCCGACGGCGTCCGCCGCCGTGAAGTCGCCGAAGCCGACGGTGGCCAGCGTGATGTAGGAGAAGTAGAGGAAGACGTACGCGGGCTGCGGGCCCTGCACGAAGAACTCCTGGTCGCGGATCGCGTCGATCGCGAGGTACAGGTACGCGAAGGTGAGGCCCATCATCAGGTAGACCGCGATGGCGTCGCCCACCACGCGCAGGTTGACCACCGGCGCCTTCACGACCCGCCCGAACAGCCGGATGATCACGCCGATCGCGAGAGCGGCGCTGAAGATGCCCGTCGCCGAACGGCCGGCGCCGTCGTCGAAGAGGACGGCGATCGCGCCGATCAGGGAGACCGTTCCGATCACGGCGAGCGGGGCGGCGATGAAGAGCAGGCGCCGCAGGCGCCGGCTGCGGATGTGCGCCGTGACGACGATCTGGAACAGCAGCACCTGCACGAGCAGCGCGAGGACGCGCGTGACGATCGAGGCGTCGCCGATGGCGATCAGCGCGAACGCGACGATCGACAGGACCGGTGCGATCAGGACGTTGCGGTCGTCCGTGGCGTCGAGCCAGCGGCGGCTGAGGAAGCGCCGCTCGCGCTGCCCGCGTCCCGGTGCCCGGTCGTCGTCCACGGGGCGGACGTTACGCCATCCGGCGCGTGGCTAGCCGCGATCGGCGGCCGCGTCGCGCGGCCCGAACATGCGCACCGTCTCGGCGTCGTCGCCCGCCGGCACCACCCGCTCGCCGAGCATCGAGTCGATGACCATGTTCTGGAAGCGGTGGCACGACTCCTCGAAGCGGTAGCACATGCGACCGCCCTCGTATGCGGGGTTGCGCAGGCCGTCCTGGACCCGCTCGACGATGCCGATGTCCTCCTTGTTGACCTCGTCCCAGAAGGCCATCAGCGCATCGATGTCGCCCTCGGGGTCGGCGCTGGCGGCGACCGACTCGGGGTGGGTCAGGAGGTACGCGACCTCCGCGGTGCGCCCGGGCCCGTCCGGGCGGGCGAGCAGCAGGAAGACGTGGTTGGCCATCACGTTGATGGCGATGTTCGGGTAGAGCCAGACGAAGCGGGCGGCCTCGGCGTCCTGGCCCTCCACGAACGTCACGGGTGGCAGGCCCTTCCAGCCGCCGTCGTCCGTGTTGGGGGCGATCGGCCAGGTGCAGAAGCCGACGTACTTGCCGGGGCCCTGCCAGCGGTAGTGGTCGTCCATCGGCGAGACCTTGACCAGCGCCGGGTGGACCCACGGCAGGTGGTAGTACTCCATGAAGTTCTCGCCGATCAGCTTCCAGTCGGCCGCGATCGCGTACTCGACGCGGCGGGCCATCCGGTACTCGCCGAGGCGGTAGCCGGCGAGGCGCTCGGTCAGGTCGCCGAGCTCGTGCTCGAGCGGCGGCGCCTCGGGGTCGAGGCAGACGAAGACGAGGAAGTTCCACTGCTCCGCGCGGACCGGGTGGAGGCCCATGTCGGTCTTGTCGAACGCCTTGATGTCCGACATGTCGAAGGCGGTGCGGGCCTCCACGGGCACCTCGCTCTCCGGGGTGAAGAGCGGCGTGCCGAGGCAGGCGCCGTCGAGGTCGTAGGCCCACGCGTGGTACGGGCAGGAGAAGAAGCGCTTGACGCGGCCCGACCCCTCGCAGAGGCGCGCGCCGCGGTGGCGGCACACGTTGTGGTGGGCGCGCAGCTCGCCGTCGAGGTTGCGGGTCACGATGATCGAGCGGCCGGCGACCACGACGACGAGGAAGTCGCCCGGCTCGGCGACCTCGTCGGCCACGCAGACCGGCACCCACGAGCGGCCGAACACGCGCTCCTGCTCGAGCGCGTGGAACTCCGCCGACGTGTAGGCGTCGGGGATCAGGGTCCAGGCGAAGTCGACGGGCAGCCGCGTCTTCGCGTACGTCTCGGGCTCGGAGAAGGCCTCGCGGGGCAGGGGGCGCGGCATGGCGGAAGCGTACCGCTCGCCGGTGGGCATCGGTCCGCGCGTCCCACGGCGTGGCACGCCCCGTGTCGGGCAGCGGATACGCTCCGCGGCCATGGAGGCCCTCCTCGTCGACAGCGTGCGCACCCCGTTCGGCCGCAACCGCGGCGGGCTCAGCGGGCTGCGCACCGACGACCTCGCGGCGATCCCCCTGCGCGCGCTCCTCGAGCGCCATCCCGACCTGGACCCGGCCCGCGTCGACGAGGTCCTGCTCGGCGACACCAACCAGGCCGGCGAGGACAACCGCAACGTCGCGCGGATGGCGCTGCTCCTCGCCGGGCTGCCCGTTTCGGTGCCCGGCGTGACGCTGAACCGCCTCTGCGGGTCGGGCGGCGAGGCGGTCGCGCAGGGCGCGCGCATGCTGCGGGCGCGGGACGCCGGGATCGTGATCGCGGGCGGCGTCGAGGGCATGAGCCGGGCGCCGTTCGTGCTGCAGCCCGCCGACGAGGCCCTGCCCCGCGACCAGCGCCTGCAC
>JBEGMS010000013.1:0-10557 GCA_041182985.1 Actinomycetota bacterium | reverse complement strand
CGGCCGGCTCGACCCCGAGCGCTTCCTCGGCGGGCGCATGCGCCTCGACCGGGCGGCGGCGGACGCGGCGATCGCGCCGCTCGCCGCCGAGCTCGGGATGGACCCGCTCGACGCGGCGCAGGGCATCCTCACGATCGCGAACGCCAACATGGCCCGCGCGATCCGCTCGCGCACGATCGAGAAGGGCCACGACCCGCGCGACTTCGCGCTCGTCGCGTTCGGCGGCGCGGGCCCCCTGCACGCCGCCGAGGTGGCGGACCTGCTGGGCGTGCCCGAGGTGCTGGTGCCGCCCTTCCCGGGCATCACGTCCGCCAACGGCCTGCTCACCAGCGACCTCAAGTACGACCTGATGCGCACCGTCTTCATGGTCGAGGGCGCCGTCGACGCGCAGCGCGTCAGCCGCGAGCTCGACGAGCTCGAGGCGACCCTGCGCGGCTGGCTCCACGCGGACGGCGTCGACGACGCCGACATCGAGGTGCAGCGCGCGCTCGACTGCCGCTACGTCGGCCAGGGCTACGAGCTGCGCGTGCCGCTCGCGCCCGGGCCCTTCGCGGAGGCGGCGCTCGCCCGCTTCCACGAGCTGCACGCCAAGGAGTACGGCAAGGCGCACGGCGACCCGATCGAGATCGTGAACGCGCGCGTCACGGCGACGGGCCGGCGCCCGACCGTCGACCGGCTGCCCGTGCCCTCCGGCGAGCTCGCCGACGCCCTCGTGGCCACCCAGACGGTGCGCTTCCCCGGGCCCGACGGCCTCGTCGCGCACGAGGCGCCCTTCTACGAGCGCCCGCGCCTGCCCGTCGGGCGGGCCGTCGCCGGCCCGGCGATCGTGCTGCACGCCGACACCACCACCGTGGTGCCGCCCGGCTGGTCGGCGGTCGCCGACGACGCCGGCAACCTGATCCTGACCCGGGAGGCCGCGGCATGAGCGAGGCGCGCCTCGACCCCGTCACCACCGCCGTGATCGCCGGCGGCCTCGACTCGATCGCCGTCGAGATGGGCCACAAGCTGGCCCGCATGTCGTACTCGTCGATCATCCGCGAGTCCGAGGACTTCGGCTGCGCGCTCTGCGACGCCGACGCCAACCAGCTCTGCGAGTCGGTGCAGTCGACGCCGCTGCAGTCCGGCCCGATCCCCGGCTACGTGCGCGGCATCCAGCGCCGCTTCGACGAGCTCGGCCTCGCCTGGCGGCCCGGCGACGTCGTGATCCACAACCACCCCTACTACGGGGCCTCGCACCAGCCCGACGTCGGCTTCATCGTGCCCGTCTTCCACCAGGGCGAGCTGGTCGGCTTCTCCGGCACCACCGCCCACCATCTCGACCTCGGCGCGCTCACGCCCGGCACCTGCGGCATCGTCGACGCCTCCGACGCCTACGCGGAGGGCCTGCACTTCAACGCCCTCAAGATCGAGGACGAGGGCCGCCCGAACGAGGTCCTCTGGCAGCTGATCCGCGACAACGTGCGCGCGCCCCACCTCGTCGTCGGCGACATGGAGGCCCAGGTCACGGCGGCCAAGATCGGCGCCGAGCGGATGGCCGAGCTGATCGCCCACCACGGGCTCGAGACCTTCCGGCTGGCCTGCGCGGACGTGATGGACTACTCGGACCGCATGCTGCGCCGCGAGATCGCGAAGCTGCCGGACGGCACCTACGAGGCCGAGGGCCTCCTCGACGGCTACCCCGACCACCCCGACCCGCGCTACCGCGACCTGCGCATCCGGGTGGCCGTGACCGTCGCGGGCGACGAGCTCACCGTCGACCTGGCGGGCACCTCCGAGCAGATCGACCTGCCGCTCAACATGCCCTTCGTCGGCACCGTCGACCTCGCGGTCTGGGTCGCGCTGCGCTCGATCCTGCTCGACACCGACACGCACGACCCGGTGCCCACCAACTCGGGGCTGTTCCGGGCGATCACGATCACGGCGCCCGAGGGCTGCCTCGCCAACCCGCGCTTCCCCGCGCCCACCATCGCGCGCTTCTCCGGCGGCAATCTCGTCGCCGACACCCTGATGCGGGCGCTGGCCCCGATCCTGCCCGACGCCGTCTCGGCCGGCACAGGGACGCTGCGGATCATCTCCTACTCGGGCTTCCGGGACGGCGAGCACTGGGTCTACATGGACATCCACGAGGGCTCCTACGGCGCCCGCCGCGGCAAGGACGGCATGGACGCGGTCGACACGCTCTACGCCAACACCCGCAACAACCCGATCGAGGACATCGAGTCGCACTACCCGCTCCGGGTCACGCAGTACGAGCTGCGCGAGGGCTCGGGCGGCGCCGGCACCTGGCGCGGCGGGCTCGGCTCGATCCGCGAGATCGAGTTCCTGGAGGAGACGGGCTTCTCGCTCGAGGGCGAGGGCTCGGTCTGGCGCCCGCCGGGGCTGTTCGGGGGCGAGGACGGCTCGCCGGGCCGGATCACCCTCAACCCGGGCACGGACCGCGAGGAGGAGCTGCCGAGCAAGTTCCCGTACCGCAAGGCCCGCGCCGGCGACCGCGTGCGCATGCTCGGCCCCTCGGGCGGCGGCTACGGCCCGCCGGCCGAGCGCGACCCGGCGGCGGCCGACGCCGACCGCGCCGACGGCCTGGCGTGAGCGCGGCCCGCGGGCTCGCGCGCGCCTGCCACCCCGCCCCGACGGTCGCCGTCACCGCGCTCGTCACGGCCTTCGCGGCGATCCTCGGCTGGCGCGGCGGCGGGCTCGCCCTCGTCGCGCTCGCCGTCCTCGCCGGCCAGCTGTCGGTCGGCTGGGCCAACGACGCCAAGGACGCCGCCCTCGACCGCGCCGCCGCCCGCGCGGCCAAGCCCGTGGTGGCCGGGCTCGTCGCCCCGCGCACGCTGTGGGCCTCGGCGCTGGCCGCCCTCGCGATCAGCTGCGCGCTGAGCTGGCTGGCCGCCGGCTGGCTCGGCGGCTCGCTGCACGTCTGGGCCGTGGCCTGGGGCTGGCTCTACACGCTCGGCCTCAGCCGCACCCCGCTCTCGTGGCTGCCCTACGCGCTCGCCTTCGGGGCGCTGCCGGCCTTCCTCGAGATCGGCCTCGGCGAGCCGGGGGCGCCGCTCTGGCTGACCCTCGCCTTCGCCGTCACGGCGGTCGGCGCGCACCTCGCCAACGCCCTCCCCGACGTCGAGCGCGACCGCGCCCAGGGCGTCGGTGGCCTCGCGGTCTCGCTCGGCGAGCGCCGCGCGGCGCTCGCCTGCTGGGCCCTCACGGGCGCCGGCACCGGCATCGTCGCCCTCGAGGCCCTCGCCGAACGCCCGTGGCTGTCGGCCGTGATCGCCGTCGCCTGGCTCGGCGCCGTCCTCCTCACCCGCACGCGGCGGGTGTCGGCGTTCCACGCGCTGCTCGCGCTCGTCGGCCTCGACGTGGCCGCGATCGCCCTCGCCATCGCCCTCGGCTGAGGTCCGCGGGTCCCCCGCCGGAGGTCGCGGGGCGGCCCGCAGGCGGGCGCCCCCGGCGCCGCCTAGCGTGGCTGGCCATGACCGCATCCCTCCCGCCCCACCGCATCCTCGTTCTCCTGACCGCCGACCGCCTCCCCGACGAGCTCCTGCACGCGCTCGCGCGCCGCACGGTCCCGGTCGACGTGCGCATCATCGCGCCGCTCCTGCTCGGCCGGCTCGGCTTCTGGTTCGCGGTCGACGACCGCAAGGCGGTGCCCGCCGCGCAGCGGCGCCTCGGCGACGCGATCGCGCAGGCCGCCGAGCTCGGGGTCGAGGTGTCGGGGCGGATCGGCGACGCGAGCGCCTCGGCGGTGCAGATGCTCGAGGACGAGGCCGCCCTGTGGCGGCCCGACGAGGTCGTGATCGCCCTGCAGCCCGAGGAGCGCGAGACCTGGTCCGAGCACGACCTCGAGGACACCGCGCAGCTCTACGTCGACGTGCCCGTGCACGTGCAGCACGGGGCCGCCGCCGCGGGCTAGTGCGGGCGCTCGGAGGGCGGGCGCCCCATCTCGAACACCTCGCCCGGGTGGCTGTAGGCGTCGCCCCCGAGCCGGCCGAGGGGGCGCAGGAGGCGCGGGTCGATGCGGCCGTCGCCGTAGATCGCGTCGTCGACGTGGAAGGCGAGCACCTCGAGCACGGCCACGAAGTAGGCGTTCTCGGTGTCGCCGATCGGCACCTCCTGCGCCAGGCGGCACTCGAGCGCGACGGGCGACTCGGCCACGCGCGGCGGCGCGACGTGCCGGCACGGGGCGGGCGTGAGCCCGGCGCGGGCCATCTCGTCGACCCCGAACGGGTACTCGCCCGCAGTCAGGTTCATCGCCTCGGCGAGCTCGTCGGTGACGACGTTGACGACGCACTCGCCCGTGGCGCGCAGGTTGACGCCGGTGTCCTTGAAGGCGCCGTCGCGGTGCTTGCCGATCGAGACGATCACGCTCGGCGGCTCCGCCCCCACCGCCTGGAAGAACGAGAAGGGCGCGAGGTTCACGCGCCCCGCGTCGTCGACGGTGGTGACCCAGGCGATCGGCCGCGGCACGACGCAGTCGACGAGCAGGCGGTAGGCGCGCCGGCCGGGCAGCTCGGAGGCGTCGACGATGGGCATCGAGCCCACCGTAGCGCCCGCGCCTAGCGGAAGATCCCGATCAGGATCCCGCCGGCCACCACCAGCGCCATCGCGCCGATCACGCGCACCCCGATCGCGTCGCCCGCGCGGCCGATCAGGATCCACGCGAACAGCACCGTCCACATCGACTGCATCGCGTTGAGCGGCGCGAACACCGTCACCTTGCCGACCGACAGGGCGACCGTGAGCGTCGTGTAGGCGAGCCCGAACACGAGCCCGGCCGGCAGGTAGGCCCGCCACAGCCCCCGCAGCTGGCCGGGCAGGGCGCCGCGGCGCGTGACCGCGGCGAAGCCGGCCACGGCGATCAGGGCGCCGAGCAGGGTCCAGGCGGTCGCGGCGCGCGCGTCCATGTCGGTCTCGAGGCCGGCGATGCGCATCGCGTTGTCGCGCATGGCGAAGAGCAGCGCGCAGGCGAAGCCGAGCACGAGCCCCCGCGTCCGGAAGCCGGGCGGCAGCGTGCGCTCCCAAGCCAGGCTCGCGCCGCCCACCACGATCAGGGCGGTGCCCGCCACGAGTCCCGCCTTGAGCGGCTCGCCGCGGAAGCCGACGGCGATGACGGTGGCCAGGAGCGGCGCGGTGCCGATCATGATCGCGACGCGGCTGGCGCCCGCGTCGCGGACGGCGAGCATGAAGACGATCTGCGAGAGCCCCGGGGCCACGAGCCCGATCAGGACGTACGCGAGGGCGACGCGGCCGTCGGCGAGGTCGCCCGCCTGGCCCGTCACGACGGTCGCGGCGAGGACGACGGCGAGGGCCATGCCGATCACCACGACGCTGCCCACCACGGGGTCGGGGACCCGCATGATCCCGCGCCGGACGAGGACCGTCAGGAGCCCGAACAGGAGGCCGGCGAGCAACCCGAGTCCGACCGCCTCCATGGGGGGCACCATAGCCCTCACGGCCGGATACCCACGCCGGACGTGGATTTCCCGCCAAGCGCGGCTATCATCGCCGCCTGAGTAGACCCCCCTCAGGCGAGGAGACAGCGATGAAGAAGGTGATCCGCGGCGGCACCGTCGTGAACGCCCGCGAGACGGTGAAGGGCGACGTCCTGATCGACGGCGAGCAGATCGTGGCCGTCGGCCAGATCGGCCCCGTCGAGGGCGCCGAGGAGATCGACGCCACGGGCTGCTACCTGCTCCCCGGCCTGATCGACAACCACACCCACATGTCGATGCCGTTCGGCGGCACGACCACGGCCGACGACTACAACACGGGCACGCAGGCCGCGGCCGCGGGCGGCGTGACCGCGATCGTCGACTTCGCGCTGCAGATGGAGGACGGCGGGCTGCAGTCCTCGCTCGACCAGTGGATGGGCCGCGCCGAAGGCACCGCGCACGTGGACTACGGCTTCCACATGGCCGTGACGCGCTCCGACGAGGGCACGTTCAAGGACATGCCGAAGATGGTCGACCAGGGCGTCTCGTCCTTCAAGGTCTTCCTCGCCTACAAGAACGTCCTGATGATCACGGACGACCTGTTCATGCGCGTGCTCGAGGAGTCGAAGGAGCACGGCGGGCTCGTCCAGGTCCACGCCGAGAACGGCTGGATCATCGACCGGATGGTCGCCGAGGCCCTCGCCAGCGGCAACACCGCCCCGGTCTGGCACGCCCGCACGCGCCCCGAGTGGGTCGAGGCGGAGGCGACGGGCCGCGCGGTCCGCTTCGCCGAGCAGGCCGACGCGCCCGTCTTCATCGTGCACGTCTCCTGCCCGTCGGCGGCCGAGGAGATCATCGCGGGCCGCGCCCGCGGCGTCGCCGCCTACGGCGAGACGTGCATCCAGTACCTGTTCACCGACATCACGGACCTCGAGCGGCCCGCCCCCGAGGGCGCCCGCTTCGTCTGCTCGCCGCCGATCCGCGACGCCGTCCACCAGCCCTTCATGTGGGACTGCCTCAAGTACGGGCACCTGCAGTCGATCTCGACGGACCACTGCCCGTTCGACGACTCGCAGAAGGGGCTCGGCGCAGATGACTTCTCGAAGATCCCGAACGGCCTCGCCTGCATCCAGCACCGCCTGCCCCTGATGTGGGAGCACGGCGTGCGCGAGGGCCGCATCTCGATGAACCGCCTCGTCGACGTCTGCTCGACGGCGATCGCGAAGACCTTCGGCATCACCACGAAGGGCGCGATCAGCGCCGGCATGGACGCCGACGTCGTGATCTTCGACCCGAAGACGCCGTTCACGTTCTCGACGGAGACGTCGTTCATGAACGTGGACTACGACCTCTTCGACGGCAAGACCGTCGGGGGCTCCGTGCGCAGCACGCTCTGCCGCGGGACCGTGGTCTTCGACCGCGGCGAGATCAAGACCCAGCCCGGCCACGGGAAGTTCCTCAAGCGCCAGCCGTTCGACGCGGCGCTGCAGGGCGACGTCGCGGGCTAGCCGAGGCGACGGCGGGTCCGGGGCGCGCGCCCCGGACCCGCCCGACCTCCTCAGGCCAGCGGGCGGCCGCCGTCGAGGGCGCGCACGACCGCGTTGGCGACCTCGTCGCCGTAGCCGTCGGCGACCGCCCGCCGGTAGACGTCCGCGCAGGCCTCCGCCAGCTCCCGCGGCGTGCCCGCCTCCTCGGCGAGGCGCAGGAACACGTCGACGTCCTTCGCCATCAGGGCCACGCTGAGCCCGCCCGGCATGTCCTCCCCGGCGACGATCCGCGGGAACCGGTGCTCGCTCGCCCAGGACCGGCCCGAGCCGGCGTTGATCGCCGCGAGCAGCCGCGCGGGGTCGAGCCCCCAGCGCACCCCGGCCAGCATCGCCTCGCCGGTGGCGGCGAGCGTGACGGCGTTGAGGACGTTGTTGACCGCCTTGGCGGCGTGCCCGGCGCCGGGCCCGCCCATCACGAGCGCCTCGCGGCTGATCGGCGCGAGCACGGGCAGGGCGCGCTCGACGTCCGCGGGCTCTCCGCCCACGAGGACCACGAGCTCGCCGCGCTCGGCGGCCGCCGCCCCGCCCGTGACGCCCGCGTCGACGAGGGCGACGCCGCGCGCGGCCGCGCGCGCCTGCAGGGCCATGGTCGAGGCCGGGTCGGCGGTGGTCAGGTCGATCACGAGCAGGCCGGGCGGGGCGGCGGCGAGGAGCCCATCGGGGCCCTCCAGCGCCGCCTCGACCTGCGCCGACGCGGGCAGGGACAGCAGCACGGCCGGCTCGTCGGCGAGGTCGGCCGGACGGGCCACGGGCTCGGCGCCCGCCGCTCGGACGCGTTCGGGGTCGAGGTCGAAGGCGCGGACACGCAGCCCGGCGCGGCCGAGGACGCCGGCGATGCGCCCGCCGATCTGCCCGCAGCCGATCAGCCCGATCGAGCCCATGGCGCGCAGCCTACCCCGGCAGCCCCCGTCGACCCGGGCGGCCTAGACTGCGATAGACGGTCATGGCCGCGGTCGACGCACCCTACCGGCGCCGCTTCCTCGCCCTCGAGGCGCTGCTCGTCGTGGGCGGGCTCGCCCTGCTCGGCCTCGCGGCGCTCCAGGTCATGCAGCTGCGCGACCGGCCGGCCGTCACGGGCCTCGCCTTCTCCGCCGCCGACGCCGCCGTCGACCACGGACTCCAACGCCACCTCGACTACCTCGCCGACGTCGTGCGCGAGGAGGAGCGGCTGCCGACCCTGTTCCCGACGGACGAGGATGCCCAGGGCCTCGGGCTCGAGATCATCCCCAACGCCTTCGACCTGCGCAGCCCGCCCAGCGCGGACGCGGTCTTCCGGGTGCCGCTGCCCGGGCAGGCGCCCTTCTCGTCGCGCTCGGTCGAGTTCTTCGAGTCGGGCTTCGTGCTGGGCCGCGCCCAGTCGTTCCAGCGCCTGACGGGCCAGAAGGGCCGGCTCGGCCTCGTCGTCTGGGCCTTCCGCACGCCGGCGGGCGCGCAGCGGGCGTTCCGCGCCTACCGCGACATGATGGGCCTCGAGGCCGCGCCCTCCGACTACGCGCCCCTCGCGGGCCTCAAGGGCTCGGTCGACGCGGGCATCCAGGAGCTGTTCTGGGTCCGCGGCCGGCTGCTCCTGCAGTCGTCGTGGGCGATCCCCCAGAAGGACACCGCCGGGGTCCAGGCGGCGCACGTCGCCCTGACCGCCCTGATCGACCGCGAGGCGCGCGAGCAGGAGCCCGAGACCGCACCGGTGCCGACCCCGCCCGACCTGACGCCGATCGGGCGCGTCGAGGCGCTGCGCGTCCCCGACCTGCTCCTGCCCGGCGGGTACCGCACCGCGGAGCGCGCGGGCGGCGCGACCGCCGACCCCCTGCGCGGCTGGCAGGCCGCCCCCAGCATGGACGTCGCCTTCTCGAAGCTGGGCCTCCTCGGCACGCACCGCCAGGTGATCCGCATCCAGGGCCTGATCCTCGCCCGCTACGAGCTCGCCGGCCAGCACTACCCCGACGCGCGCCGCGCCGAGCGCGCCCTCGCCGTGGTGCGGGCCGATCGCGGCGGCCGCCCGATCCGGGTCGCCGGCCTCGGCGACGCGGTCGAGGTGCGCGGCCCCGGCGGGCGTAACTACTCGGACATCTGGTGGCGGCGCGGGCCCTTCCTCCTGCGCGCGTCCCTCTACTCGTCGCGGCTCGCCCCGCTCGACCCGGCGGAGCAGCGGCGCTTCGCGCGCCTGCTCGACCAGCAGGCGCGGATCGTGCTGACGACGCTGCCGCCCGCGGCGCCGACGGGCTGATCCTGCAACGCTTCGGGCGTGGACTCCGCCGAAGCCCGCCGCATCCTCGTCCATGGGACCTCGGGCCCCGAGCCGTGCGGGCTGTTCATCCGCTGCGTGGCCGGCATCCTCGACTTCGGCGTCGTCGTCGTGGTCCTGTTCTGGCTGACCGTGGCCGTGCGCGGCACGAACCCGCAGGGCGAGATCGAGCTGCCGCTCTGGGCCACCATCGTCTACGTGGTCTGGTGGTTCGGCTACTACGCCCTCTTCGAGTACCTCTGGAACGGCCAGACCCCGGGCAAGCGCGTCGCCCGCATCCGCGTCGTGATGGGCAGCGGCCTGCCGGTCACCAAGGAGGCCGCCCTCAAGCGCACCCTCGTGCGGCCGATCGACATGCTGCCGTGGCTCGTGCCGTACGCCCTCGGCGTGCTCTGGATGCTGGCGACGGGCCCCAAGCGCCGCCAGCGCCTCGGCGACAAGTGGGCGGGCACGAAGGTCGTGCCGGTCGATCCGCCCCGGCGCGCGCCCGAGGGCTGAGTCAGCGGGCCGTGTAGCCCGCGTCCACCACGAGCGCCGCCCCGACCGTGCCGCCGCCCCGCTCCGAGGCCAGGAAGGCGATCGCCTCGGCGATCTCCTCCGGCTCGATCAGGCGCCCGGTCGCCGTCGAGGCCTCGAAGGCGGCCCGCGTCGCCGCGGGATCCTCGGTCTCCTCGAAGAAGCGCCCGGCGAGCGGCGTGTCCGTCGGCCCCGGGCAGACCGCGTTGACGCGGATCCCCTCGTGGGCGTGGTCGAGGGCCATCGCGCGGGCCAGGTTGACGGCCGCGCCCTTCGAGGCGCAGTAGGCGACGGCGCTCGGCACGGCCACGAGGCCGAGCTGGGAGGCCACGACCACGATCGCGCCGCCGCCCGCGGCGCGCAGGTGCGGGACCGCGGCGCGGCAGGTCAGGTAGACGCCGCGCACGTTGACGCTCATGACGCGCCCGAACTCCTCGGGGCTGCACTCGACGACGTCGCCGCGCGAGGCGATGCCCGCGCCGCAGACCACGACGTCGAGGCCGCCGAGGGCGGCCGCGGCCTGGTCGACGGCCGCGGTCAGCGAGGCCTCGTCGGCGACGTCGCAGACGCGGACGTCGTCGGCGCCCGACGCGGCCAGCATCGCCTCGTCGCGGTCGAGGGCGGCGACGCGGCAGCCATCCTCCTGGAAGCGGCGCACGCTGGCGAGGCCGATGCCCGAGGCGCCGCCGGTGATGAGGACGCGGCGGCTCATGCGGCCGTCATCCCGCCGTCGACGACGAAGGCCGAGCCCGTCACGAACGAGGCGCGGTCCGAGGCCAGGAAGCAGATCGCGTCGGCCACCTCGTCCGCGCGGCCGACGCGG
>JBEGMS010000012.1:0-8782 GCA_041182985.1 Actinomycetota bacterium | reverse complement strand
GATCTGATGGATCCCGCGCTGGTCTCGCCCGCCTACACGGCGGGCTACTGGCAGGGCAAGGACGGCGCGGACGCCGTCCTCGCCTTCTGGCGCGGCTAGGCCCGCGGGCGGGGGGCGCGGTGGGGCGCCCGTGTCACAAAGTCGCGGGCCGCCGGGGGCCGATGCGGGTCGTTTTCCGCATAGCCATGCGGATACGAACGTATGTTCGTGTTCAGTGGTGGGGTTGCAAAGTGGGATTCAGTGGGGTATCGTGGGGCAACTTGGTAGGGCAGGGGGTGCTCGGTGGGACCCCCTCCCGGAGGAGAAACCGTCCCCCATGCTGCTCGGCGAATACGCGCAGAAGCTCGACGAGAAGAACCGCGTGACGGTTCCCGCGCGGCTGCGCTCGCCCTTCGCGGACGGCCTCTTCCTGACCCGCGGCCTCGACCGCTGCGTCGCGCTCTACGCCCGTGACGGCTGGGACGCCTTCGTCGCGTCGCAGACCGCCCGCCTCGACCCGTTCACCCGCGAGGGGCGCCAGATGGAGCGCTTCCTGTTCGGCGGGGCCGTCGAGGCCGAGCTCGACCGGCAGGGCCGCGTGGCCGTGCCGGCACCGCTCATGCAGCACGCGTCGCTCGCCCGCGAGATCGTCGTCGTCGGCGTCCGCGACCGTCTTGAGATCTGGGATCGCGGGGCCTGGGAGCACGGCCTCGCCGAGCTGGAAGGGAGCGCCGAAGTTGTCGCAGAGCGCCTGGTCCGTGATGCCCGCTAACGCCCTCGCCCACGAGCCCGTGCTCGCCCACGAGGTGGTCGCCCTCCTCGATGTGGCGGCCGGCATGACCGTCATCGACGGCACGTTCGGGGCCGGCGGCCACGCCGCCATGCTGGCCGAGCAGATGCACGGCCGCGGGGCCTACGTCGCCGTCGATCGCGACCCGAGCGTGGAGGCGCGCGCCCGCGCCTTCCGCGCTGCGCACCCCGACATGGCGGTGCGGCTGATGAAGCGCGACTTCGTCGACGCGTTCCGCTCGCTGGCCGTCGAGGGCGTCAAGGCCGACGCCGTCCTGCTCGACCTCGGCGTCTCCTCGATGCAGATCGACCAGCCCGAGCGCGGCTTCTCCTACACGGTCGACGCGCCGCTCGACATGCGCATGGACCCCCGCGACGGGGAGACGGCGGCGGACCTGCTCGCGCGCCTGCCGGAGCGCGAACTCGCCGACCTGTTCGCCCGCTACGGCGAGGAGCGCTACGCCCGCCAGATCGCGAAGGCGGTCTGCCGCCGTCGCCGCGAGAAGCCGTACGAGCGCAGCGCCGATCTCGTCGAGACGATCCGCCGTGCGATCCCGACGCCCGCGCAGTTCGGGGCGGGGCACCCGGCCAAGCGCGTGTTCCAGGCCCTCCGCATCGCCGTCAACGACGAGCTCACGATGGTCGAGGAGGGTCTCGACGCCGCGCTCGAGATCCTCAAGCCCGGTGGCCGCGTCGCCGTGATCTCATTCCACTCCCTCGAGGACCGCATCGTCAAGGAGCGCTTCCGTCGCGCCGCGCAGCCCTGCACCTGCCCGCCGGACCTGCCGGTCTGCGGGTGCGGGCGCCAGGCCACGCTGCGCGTCCTGACCCCGCGGGTGATCCGCCCCGGCGCCGCCGAGGCCGACCGCAACCCGCGCTCCGCCTCGTCGCGCCTGCGTGCGGCCGAGCGCACCGCAGCGCCCCTGGGGGAGGCGGTCTAGCCGGTGGCCGTCGCCGTCCCGCGCACCGCGCCGGCGCCCCCGCGGCGGCGCTCCCGCCCGGCATCCGCTCCGCGTCCGCGTCCGGCGCCGCAGCGCCGCCGCCGGGTCCAGACCCGCGCCGGCGTCGGTGGGCGCCTCGCGCCGTTCCGGCTAGCCTTCGCGGCGCTGATCGTCGGCGTCGCCCTGTCGGCGATCGTCTACCTGCACGTGCAGTCGCTGCGGGCCACGATGCAGGCCGGCGAGCTGCGCACCCAGATCGCGGCGACGATGAACGACGCCGACAACATCCAGGCCGAGACCGAGCAGCGACTCGCCGACGGTCGCGTCGAGCGCGCGGCCGCCGCCTACGGCATGGTGCTCGTGCCGTCGGAGGCGATGCGCACGCTGCCGGTGCGGGTCCCGCGGGACGCCGAGACGCGCTGACGTGGCGGCCAAGGCGCCCCCACGCGGCCCCCGGGCGACACGACGCCGGCGCCCGCGCCCGGTGCCGCCCCCGGGACGGAGGATCCGCCTGCTGCTCGTGCTGTGCGGGCTCGGCTTCGCGGTGGTGTTCGGCCGCGCCGTCCAGATGCAGATCGTGGACGGAGGCATGTACGCCGAGCGCGCCTCCGGGCAGCACCGGGCGGAGATCGTCACGCGCGCGCCGCGCGGTGCGATCCTCGACCGCGACGGCTACCGCCTCGCCCTGACCGAGCAGGCGCGCACGATCGGCGCCACACCGAGCCTCGTCAACGACCCCGCCGCGGTCGTCGCCGCGGTCGCGGAGGCGAGCGGCGAGTCGCCCGACGTGATCATGGAGCGCCTGACCGGGGCGGGCGAGGGCGTCGCGCACGTCGACCTCGCGCGCCAGGTGCCACCGGCCAAGGCCAAGCGCGTGCAGGCGATGGGCCTGAAGGGCCTCGACTTCGCGGTCGAGGACCGCCGCGTCTACCCGAGCGCGATCGCCGCGCCGATGATCGGCGTGGTCGACCTTGACGGGGCCGGGCTCGCGGGCCTCGAGCTGCAGTACGACGAGGTGCTGCGGGGCACGGACGGGATCGAGGTGCGCACCGAGGACCCGGCCGGCAACGCGATCAACGTGCTCACCCAGCGGCGGATGCAGCGTGGCGCCTCGCTGACCACCGGCATCGACCGCGAGATCCAGCGCGCCGCCGAGGCGATCACCGACGCCACCCGAAGCGAGTTCAAGGCGCTCGCCGTGACCGCGATCGTCCTCGAGCCCGCGAGCGGGGAGGTGCTGGCGATGGCGTCATCGCCCGGCCCGCCGAACGGGGACTTCCGGCTCGCGGAGGACGCCGACGCCGTGCGCCTGCGCGGGATCACGGACGTCTACGAGCCGGGCTCCACGTTCAAGGCCGTCACGATCGGCGCGGGCCTCGCCACGGGCCGGATCCGCCCGAACACCCCCGTCGACGTCGGCTGGCGCTGGGACCTCTACGACGCGACCCTGCGCGACTCGCATCCGAACCCGGGCCGCAAGACGGCCACCGACGCCCTGCGCGAGTCCTCGAACATCGGCATCGCGAAGCTCGCCTACGAGCACCTCTCCGGCCCGGGCGGGAAGGACGTCGTCCTGGCGCGCTGGATCGACCGCTTCGGCTTCGGCCAGCCGACCGGCATCGACCTGCCCGGCGAGGTCGGCGGCATCGTCACGCCGTACAAGGACTGGTCGGGCACGACCCCGCTGAACATCCCGATCGGCCACGGCATCGCCACCACGCCGCTGCAGATCGCGCAGCTGTACGCCACCATCGCCAACGACGGCGTCGCGATCCAGCCGCACGTCGTGACCCGCATCGAGGGCAAGGGCCCGGTCGAGGCGAAGCGCGAGCGGATCATGCCCGCGCGCGCGGCCCGCCAGCTGGCGCAGATGCTCGAAGGCGTCGTCTCCGACAACGGCACGGGCGCCGCCGCCGAGATCCCCGGCTACTCGGTCGCCGGCAAGACCGGCACCACGAAGAAGCTCGACGAGGACGGCACGTACTCGAAGAGCCGCTACCTGTCCTGGTTCGTCGGCTTCGCGCCGGTCGAGAACCCGCGCGTCGTGACCCTCGTGATGGTCGACGAGCCCGAGGGCGAGCTGTTCTACGGCGGCGACGTGGCGGGTCCGGCCTTCTCGAAGCTGACGGAGCGCGCGCTGATCGCGATGGGCGCGCAGCAGGACCGGCCCGGCTACTGACCGGACCGCCGTGCCCGCGACTAGACTGGGCCATCGTGCTCCTGACGGACCTCCTCGGTCCCGTGCGCACCCCGGGAAACGCGCTCCCGTTCGAGGGGGTCGACGTCGCCGACCTCGCGTACGACTCGCGCCGGGTCGAGCCCGGGACGCTGTTCTTCTGCGTGCCCGGCCTCGTGACGGACGGCCACGACCATGCGCCGCAGGCCGCGGAGCGGGGCGCCTGCGCGCTCGTCGTGGAGCGCCCGCTCCCCGGCGTGGCGCTGCCGCAGGCCGTCGTCGGGGACGTGCGCGCCGCGATGGGTCCGCTCGCCGACCGCTTCTTCGGCGAGCCCTCGCGCGCACTCACGATCCTCGCCGTGACCGGCACGAACGGCAAGACGACGACGGCCTTCCTGCAGGCGGCGATCCTCGAAGCGGCGGGGCGCCGCGCGGGCCTGCTCGGCACCGTCGAGCGGCGGATCGGCGGCGTCGCCGAGCCTGCGGCGCGCACCACGCCCGAGGCGATCGACCTGCACCGCGACCTCGCCCGGATGGCGGCGGCGGGCGACGCGGCCTGCGCGATGGAGGTCTCGTCGCACGCGCTCGACCAGCACCGCGCGGGCGGCGTGCGCTTCGCGGCCGCGGCCTTCACGAACCTGACCCGCGACCACCTCGACTACCACGGTGACATGGAGTCCTACTTCGCGGCCAAGGCGCGGCTGTTCGACGGGCGCTGCCCGCGCGCCGTCAACGTCGACGACCCGTTCGGCCGGCGCCTCGAGGCGGAGGCGCGCTTCGCCGTCGACGACCCCTCGGCGGACGTCCGTGCCGAGGACGTGCGCCTCGCCGCCGACGGCACCGACTTCCGGCTGCGCAGCCCGTGGGGCGACGCCGACGTCGTGCTGCGCCTGGTCGGCCGCTTCAACGTGGAGAACGCGCTCGCCGCGGCCGCGAGCGCCGGCCTCGCCGGCGTCGGCGTCGACGCGATCGCACGTGGCCTGGGGAGCCTCGACGGGGTGCCCGGGCGGATGCAGGTCGTCGGGCGGGAGCCCACCGTGATCGTCGACTACGCGCACACCCCCGACGCCCTCGAGCACGTGCTGTCGGCCTTGCGCCCGCTGACGCGGGGGCGGCTCGTCGTCGTCTTCGGCTGCGGCGGCGACCGCGACCGCGGCAAGCGCCCCGAGATGGCCCGCGTCGCCTGCGCGCTCGCCGACCGCGTGCTGGTGACGAGCGACAACCCGCGCGGCGAGGATCCGCTCGCGATCATCGCCGACGTCCTGGCCGGCGCCGACGCGGCCGCCGCGTCCGAGCCGGACCGGGCCGCGGCGATCCGCCGCGCCCTCGTCGAGGCCGCGGCCGACGACGTCGTGCTCGTGGCCGGCAAGGGGCACGAGCAGGGCCAGGAGGCGGGTGGCGTGGTGACGCCGTTCGACGACGCGGCCGTCGTGCGGGAGGCGCTCGCGTGAAGCCGCTTGCCCTGGGCGCGGTGCCGGCCTCGGCGTTCGTCCGCGGCGACCCCGAGCGGCTGATCCGGGGCGTGCAGATCGACTCCCGGCTGGTCCGGCCTGGCGACCTCTTCATCGCGATCCGGGGCGGCGCCGCGTTCACGGCCGACGCCGTGCAGCGCGGCGCGGCCGGCGTCGTCCTCGAGGAGGACGCGCTCAACCACGCCGGCGACGCGCCCGACCTCCTGATGACCTTCTCGAGCATCCGCTGCCTGCAGTGCCTCGGCGACGTCAACGCGCAGGCCACCGGCGCCGTCCGGGTCGGCATCACGGGGAGCGCGGGCAAGACCTCGACGAAGGATGCGCTGGCGCACCTGATCGGCGGGCAGCGCCGCACGGTGGCCGCGGCCGAGGGGCACAACAACGAGATCGGCTACCCGCTCAGCCTGACGCGCATCGAGGAGGACACCGAGGTCGCGGTGCTCGAGCTGGCGATGCGCGGCCTCGGGCAGATCGCCGAGCTGTGCGCGATGGCGGCGCCCGACATCGGGGTGATCACCAACATCGGCGAGGCCCACATCGAGCTGCTCGGGTCCCGGGCCCGGATCGCCCAGGCGAAGGCCGAGATCCTGCACGGCGTCCGCGAGGGCGGCGCCTGCGTGATCCCGTTCGCCGAGCCCCTGCTCGACCCCCACATTCCCAAGGGCGCACGCATCATCACCTTCGGCGAGGAGGCCGGCGCCGACGTGCAGCTGGTCGACCGCCGGCCGACCGGGGCCGGCCAGGAGCTCAGCTTCCTCGTCGAGGGCGCGCTCCTGCCCCTGAGCACGAACCTGCCCGGACGCCACCACGCCCGCAACCTCGCCGCCGCGATCGCCGTCGCGCGCGAGCTCGGCCTCGATCTCGGGGCCGTGGCCGAGCGGGCCCGCGACATCCCCGTGCCGAGCGGCCGCGGCGAGGTCGTCGACGTCGGCGGGATCGCCGTCGTCAACGACGCCTACAACGCCAACCCGTCCTCCACGGAGGCGGCGCTGCGGCTCCTGGCCGAGGCGTCCGTCGCGGGCCGGCGCATCGCCGTGCTCGGCCTGATGGCGGAGCTCGGGGAGGGCGCGGAGGAGTACCACCGCGAGATCGGCGCGCTGGCGGCCCGGGTCGGGGTCGATATCGTGGTCGCCGTGGGCGATCAGGCGCGCGCGTACTTGGATGGGGCCGGAAGCGGCGTGGACGGGCACTGGGTTCCCGATCCGGACGCCGCCGTCGAGCGGCTGCTCGAGGTCGCCCGGCCCGGCGACCGCGTGCTCGTGAAGGGCTCGAAGGTCGCGGGGCTGCAGGCCCTGCCCGCGCTCTACGCGGAGCGCCGGGCGGAGGCGCGCCCGTGACGAACGTCCTCGCCTCCGGCGTCCTCGCGATCCTGATCTCGGTGATCGCGGGCCCGCGCGCGGTGCGCCTCCTGCGGCGCCTGCGCGTCGGCCAGCGGATCCGCGAGGAGGGCCCCGAGGGGCACCAGGTCAAGTCGGGCACGCCGACGATGGGCGGCCTCCTGATCATCGTCGCCACGGTCGTGCCGTACGCGATCTTCTCGTCGTTCGGGGCGCGCAGCCTCGCCGTCCTGTTCGCGATGCTCGGCTGCGGCCTGATCGGCTTCGTCGACGACTACCTGAGCGTGGTGCGCAAGCGCTCGCTCGGCCTGCGCGGCCGCTACAAGCTGCTCGGGCAGGTCGTGATCTCCGTCGTCCTCTGCCTCGTCGCCGTCCAGCAGGGGATCTCCACGCGCCTGTTCGTGCCGATCGTCGACGTCCACATCGAGCTCGGGCCGGCCTGGTACCTCCTGGTCTTCCTGATCGTGCTGGGCGCCTCCAACGCCGTCAACCTGACGGACGGCCTCGACGGACTCGCCGCGGGCACCACGACGATCGCGATGCTCGCCTTCACCGCGATGTGCGTGATCGGCTTCCAGGTCGGCCAGCGTGCGCTGCGCTTCCCGACGGGGGAGCAGCCGATGTCGGGCCCGGGGCTCTTCGAGATCCAGCAGCAGACCTCCCAGACCCTGGACCTGGCGATCCTCGCCGCGGCCCTGCTCGGCGCCTGCGTGGGCTTCCTGTGGTTCAACTCGTACCCGGCGGAGGTCTTCATGGGCGACACGGGCTCGCTCGCCCTGGGCGGCGCGCTCGCCGGCTTCGCGATCTTCACGAAGACCGAGCTCCTGCTCCTCTTCATCGGCGGGATCTTCGTCGCCGAGGCGGCCAGCGTGATCATCCAGGTGATCAGCTTCCGCCGCTTCGGCCGGCGCGTGTTCCTGATGGCGCCGATCCACCACCACTTCGAGATGAAGGCGTGGAGCGAGACGAAGATCATGTTCCGCTTCCTGATCGTGGCCTCGATCTTCGCCTCGATCGCCTTCGTCCTCTACTACGTGCGCTTCGACCAGTACGTATGACGGGCGACCTCGACCTGCCGCGCGCCCCGCTGGTCCTCGGCGCGGCCCGCTCCGGCCGCGCGGCCGCGCGCGTCCTGATCGAGGCCGGTCTCGAGCCCGTGCTGGTCGACGACGACCCCGGGGGCGCGGTCGAGCCCCCGTGCCCGGTCGTCGCGGCGGACGTCGCCCTGCTCGCGGGCTGCGACGTCCTGGTCAAGAGCCCCGGCGTCCCCGGCGAGCATCCGCTGGCCGCGGCCGCCCGGGCGCAGGGGATCCCCGTCTGGAGCGAGGTCGAGCTCGGCTACCGCCTCCTGCCGCCCGGGGCGCGCCTGATCGGCGTGACCGGCACGAACGGCAAGACCACGACCACGGAGCTCGTCGGGGCGATGCTGCGCGAGGCGGCGCTGCCGCACGTGGTCTGCGGCAACGTCGGCGTGGCGCTGTGCGACGTCGCGGGCGACCTGCCCGAGGGCGGGATCGTCGTCGCCGAGCTCTCGAGCTTCCAGCTCGAGGACGTCCACAGCCTGCGCTGCGACGCGGCCGCGATCACGAACCTGACCCCCGACCACCTCGACCGCCACGGAACGATGGACGCCTACGGCGCCGCGAAGCTGCGGATCTTCGAGCGCCAGGACGCCGGCGACCTCGCCGTCCTCAACGAGGACGACCCGTGGTGCGCCGGCCTCGGCCGGCTGCCCGGGGACGGCCGGGTCGAGCGGGTGCGCGGCGCGGACGCCGACGGGATCGGCTTCGTGGAGGGGCGCCTGCGCGGCGACCACAATCGCGAGAACGTGGCCGTCGCCGCGGCGCTGGCCCGGGCGATGGGGGTGGGGGATGACCAGCTGCGCGCCGCCGTGCGGGCATTCGCGCCCGTCCCGCACCGGCTCGAGGACTGCGGCGCGGCGGGCGGGGTACGGCTCTGGAACGACTCGAAGGCGACCAACGTCGACGCGGCGCTGAAGGCGCTGACGGCGTTCCCCGAGGGCGGCGTCCGGATCGTGCTCGGCGGCTCCGACAAGGGAGCCGACTTCGGGCCCCTCGCGGCGGCGCT
>JBEGMS010000011.1:0-5110 GCA_041182985.1 Actinomycetota bacterium | reverse complement strand
GACCACCTCTGGTAGGATTCCCCCTGTTGCGTCTGCCTCCGCGGACGCTGGAAGGAAGTCCTTGAGCGAGTCCTACGGCGCCGACAACATCACCGTTCTCGAGGGCCTCGAGGCGGTTCGGCGGCGCCCCGGCATGTACATCGGCTCGACGGGTGCGCGCGGCCTGCACCACCTGGTCTGGGAGGTGCTCGACAACGCCGTCGACGAGGCGCTGGCCGGGTTCTGCACGGAGGTCGAGATCGTCCTCCACCCGGATGGCTCGGTGACGTGCCGCGACAACGGCCGCGGCATCCCCGTCGAGGTGATGGAGGACCAGGGGATGAGCGCGGTCGAGGTCGTGCTCACGAAGCTGCACGCGGGCGGCAAGTTCGGCGGCGGCGGCTACAAGGTGTCGGGCGGCCTGCACGGCGTCGGCGTCTCCGTCGTCAACGCGCTCGCCGAGCGCCTGCACATCGAGGTCCGCCGCGACGGCTTCGTCCACGCGCAGGACTACGCGCGCGGCGAGCCGCAGAACGCGCTCGCCAGGGGCGACGCCTGGGACGGGCCGACGGGCACCGAGGTCACGTTCCTGCCGGACGCGGAGATCTTCGAGGACACGCGCTTCGATCGCGACACGCTGGCCCAGCGCATGCGCGAGATGGCGTTCCTGACCGCGGGCCTGTCCCTGCGGCTGATCGACGAGCGCGGCGACGGCTCCGACGAGACCTGGCGCTACGAGGGCGGCATCGCGGAGTACGTGGCGTTCATGAACCACGGCCGCGAGCTGGTCCATCCGGGCGTCGTCACCGTCTCGGCCCGCGACGAGGAGTCCGGGGTCGAGGTCGACGTGGCCCTGCAGTGGAACGGCACCTACCAGCCGTCGATCTACTCGTTCGCCAACGCCATCAACACGCACGAGGGCGGCAGCCACCTGGTCGGGTTCCGGACGGCCGTGACGCGCGTGGTCAACAGCTACGCGCGCGCCGGGGGCCTGCTCAAGGAGAAGGACGAGAACCTGACCGGCGAGGACGTCGCCGAGGGTCTCGCCGCCGTCATCTCCGTGCGCCTGCCGGAGCCCCAGTTCGAGGGGCAGACGAAGACCAAGCTCGGCAACACGAACGTCCGCGGCATCGTCGACAGCGCGACCAACACCGCGCTCGCCCAGTACTTCGAGGAGCACCCCTCGGAGGCCAAGGCGGTCTCGCAGAAGGTCGTGTCCGCCGCGCGGGCCCGCGCCGCCGCCCGCAAGGCGCGCGAGGCGGCCCGCAAGACGGCGTTCGGGTCCGGCGGCCTGCCGGGCAAGCTGACCGACTGCGTCAGCACCGACCCGTCGATCTCCGAGCTGTACCTCGTCGAGGGCAACAGCGCCGGCGGCACCGCCGTGGACGCGCGCGACCGCGAGTTCCAGGCGATTCTGCCGCTGCGCGGCAAGATCCTGAATGTCGAGAAGGCCCGCATCGACCGGGTCTTCGGCAACGCCGAGATCCAGGCGATGGTCGCGGCGATGGGGATCGGCACCGGCGACGATATCGAGACGGAGAAGGCCCGCTACCACAAGCTCGTGCTGATGACGGACGCCGACGTCGACGGCGCCCACATCCGCACGCTGATCCTGACTTTCCTGTACCGGCACATGCAGCCGCTGATCGACGCGGGCTACGTCTACATCGCGCAGCCGCCGCTCTACCGGGTGCGCCTCGGCAAGGAGCAGATCTACCTGTCGAAGGACGCCGAGGTCGAGGACTACGCCGTCGGCCAGCGCCTCGCGCAGGTCGCGGTGACCACGGAGGCCGGGCCCCTGCCGATCGACCAGGAGCTGTACCGCTCGATCGTCAGGGCCCTGCGCGAGCAGGAGCTCGCCACGACCCGCATCCGCAGCGCCCACGGGGGCGTGGTCGCCGACCTCGTCCGGCACCCGTCGCTCCTCGCCGCCGACCTGGAGCCCGCCGCGGTGCCCGCGTGGTTCGAGGGGGGCGGCGCCGACGACGAGCGCCACGCGATCGAGCTGGTCGCCACCGATCCGGATGGGACCCTGCTCCTGCGCCGCACCGAGCGCCACACGGGCGCGGTCGAGACCATCTCGCTGGCGCCGGCGATCTTCGCCGGCCCGGCCTACGCGGCCTTGCGCAAGAGCCACGGGCGGCTCATGGAGCTCGTGGGGGCCGGGCCGTTCCACGTCGCCCAGGGCCGCAAGGAGATCGACGCGGTCGGCCACGCGGCGCTCCGGAACGCGATCTTCGAGTGCTGCAAGGACGGCCTCGAGATCAGCCGCTTCAAGGGCCTCGGCGAGATGAACGCCGAGCAGCTGCGCGAGACCGCGATGGCGCCGCAGACGCGCACGCTCCTGCAGGTCACGATGGAGAGCGCGGCCGAGGCCGACGCCCTGTTCGTGACCCTGATGGGCGACCAGGTCGAGGACCGGCGCACCTTCATCGAGTCCCACGCCCGCGACGCGCAGGGGATCGATGTCTGAGCCCGAGGCACCCGTCGAGGAGCCGTACGGGGGCTCCGAGCCGCGCGAGCTCGCCGACGAGATGCGCACGTCGTATCTCGACTACGCGATGAGCGTCATCGTCGGGCGTGCGCTCCCCGACGTCCGCGACGGCCTCAAGCCCGTGCACCGGCGCGTGCTCTACGCCATGGATGAGCTCGGGCTGCAGCCGGGCCGGCCGCACGTCAAGTGCGCGAAGGTCGTCGGCGAGACGATGGGCACCTACCACCCGCACGGCGACCAGGCGATCTACGACACGCTCGTGCGCATGGCGCAGCCCTTCTCGTCGCGGGCGCTGCTCGTCGACGGCCAGGGCAACTTCGGCAACGTCGACGGCTTCTCGGCCGCGGCGATGCGCTACACGGAGTGCCGGCTCTCGCGCGTCGCGACGCTGATGCTGCGCGACATCGACGCGGACACCGTCGACTTCGGGCCCAACTACGACGGCTCGCGCGAGCAGCCGCTCGTCCTGCCGGCCCGCTTCCCGAACCTGCTCGTCAACGGCTCGGCCGGCATCGCGGTCGGCATGGCCACCAACATCCCGCCGCACAACCTCGCCGAGGCCGTCAACGCGACGATCGCGATGGTCCGCAACCCCGACGTCACGCTCGAAGAGCTGATGGAGATCATGCCCGGGCCGGACTTCCCGACGGGCGGCGTGATCATGGGCATGGCGGGCATCCGCGCGGCCTACGCCACGGGCCGCGGCAAGATCCGCCTGCGCGCCCGCACCGACATCGAGGAGCTGCCGAACGGCAGGAGCGCCATCGTCGTGTCGGAGCTGCCGTTCACGGTCAAGAAGGGCGGCGACGAGGGCGTGATCGCCAAGATCGCCGAGCTCGCCGTCGAGAAGGTCGTGCCCGAGATCTCGGACGTCAAGGACCACTCGTCCGACGAGGGCATGCGGATCGTGATCGAGCTCAAGAAGGACGCCGTTGCGACGGTCGTCCTCAACAAGCTCTTCAAGCACACGCAGCTGCAGGTCACCTTCGGCGCCAACATGGTCTCGCTGGTCGACGGCGTCCCGCGCACCCTCGGCGTGCAGGACATGCTGCGCCACTACATCGCCCACCAGCGCGACGTGATCGTGCGGCGCACCAAGTTCCAGCTCGACCGCGCCGAGCGCCGCTGCCACATCCTCGACGGCTACCTGATCGCGCTCTCGAACCTCGACGCCGTGATCCAGCTGATCCGCAACTCGAAGGACCAGGACGAGGCGCGCCGCAACCTCCAGACCGAGTTCGGGATGAGCGAGGTCCAGGCCCAGGCCATCGTCGACCTCCGCCTCGGCCGCCTGACCGGCCTCGAGCAGGACGCGATCCGCGCCGAGCACGCGGAGCTGATGGCCAAGATCGCCGAGCTGCGCGACATCCTCGCCAACGAGAGCCGCGTGTCCGAGGTGATCATCGACGAGCTCGAGGCGATCGCCGCCGAGTTCGCCGACGAGCGCCGCAGCGAGATCACGCCCGTCGACGGGGAGATCGACATCGAGGAGCTGATCGCCGACGAGGAGATGGTCGTCACCATCACCCACGGCGGCTACGTCAAGCGCCTGCCCGTCGGCACCTACCGGGCCCAGCGCCGCGGCGGCGTCGGCGTGCGCGGCATGCAGACGAAGGACGACGACTGGATCGAGCACCTGTTCACGGCCTCGACCCACGACTACGTGCTGTTCTTCACCTCGTTCGGCAAGGTCTACCGGGCCAAGGCCTACGAGCTGCCGCTCGGCACGCGCGAGGCGCGCGGCCGAGCCCTCGTCAACGTGCTCGCCCTCCAGGAGGGCGAGAAGGTGATGGCCGCCTTCACCACCCGCGACTACACCGAGGGCAAGTACCTGGTCTTCGGCACCCGCAAGGGCGTGGTCAAGAAGACCGAGTTCCTGGCCTACAACACCGTCCTCAAGACCACCGGCATCATCGCCATCAACCTGCGCGAGGGCGACGAGCTCGTCGACGTGCGGCTGACCGACGGCGACGACCGCATCCTGCTCGTCTCCAAGGGCGGCCAGGCGGCGCTCTTCTCGGAGCAGAAGGTGCGCGCGATGGGCCGCTCGGCCTCGGGCGTCACCGGCATGAAGCTCGCTCCGGACGACGAGGTGATCGCCCTGCGCGTCCCCCGCGACGAGGACGACGTGCTCGTGATCACGGACGGCGGCTACGGCAAGCGCACCCCGATCTCCGAGTACCGCGAGACGGGCCGCGGCGCCAAGGGCGTGCGCACCATCTCCGCGAAGGCCGAGGCCGAGCGCGGCTCGCTCGTCGCCGCCCACTGCGTGACCGGCGAGGAGGACCTGATCGTCACCACGGCGGGCGGCATCGTCACGCGCATGAGCGTCGGCGAGGTGCGCTCGATGGGCCGCTCCACCTCCGGGGTGCGCATCCAGCGCATCAAGGGCGAGGAGGACCGCGTCTCGAGCTGCGCGATCGTGCCGGCGGAGGAGGACGTCCCGGAGGACGAGGCGGCTGCCCCCGAGGCCGGGGTCAAGGAGGCCGTCGAGGTGCCCGTGGAGGCGAGCGACGCGGAGGCCGCGGCGATCGCCGACGCGACCGCGGAGGGCGAGCCCGACGATGACGAGATCGCCCCGGCGGACGAGAGCGAGGACGCGTAGCCGATGGCGCGCCTGCTCCTCCTCCTCGCCGT
>JBEGMS010000010.1:0-3833 GCA_041182985.1 Actinomycetota bacterium | reverse complement strand
GGACCTGTACGCGACGTTCGTCGACTCCCGGGGACGGACGGTGCCCGTGTACCTGCCGACGCGGGTGCCGATCGCGCGCACCGTCGCCCTCGGGGCGTCGCGCGACTCGGCCAGCCCCCTGCCGGCGGTCGCCTGGGACTACTCGCCCTACGACACGCGCGAGGCGAACCCCGAGCTGCGCTGCTGGAGGGACGGGGACTCGGTCGAGCTCGAGGTCCGCGTGCCGGACGCGTCGCGGACCGGCGCGCCCGAGTGGTCGGCGCCCGACGCGGCGCGCATGAAGGACCCCGCGGCCGATGCGGTGCGCGCCGTGATCCGGACCCGCGACGCCTCGGGCAGGGAGTTCTCCGAGGAGGTCCTCTACGAGCCCTTCACGAAGGGCTGCGCGCTCCCGGCGGGCGCACGCGCGTCGGTCACGGCCGACGGCGACGGCCCGTGGACCGCGCGCATCGCGCTGCCACTGAACGGGCGCACGCCCGCGGGCCTGCAGGTCGGCGTCGCCGACAACGACCGGACGTACCACACCCAGTGGCGCTGGCTCGCCCCCGGGGGCTCCGGGGGATGGTGGCCGATCGCGCCGGGAACCGCCCCTTGACGGCGGGCGAATTCATCTGCGACACTGCGCGGGCGCGGCCGTGGCGGATTCGCCACCGCGCACCGGAACCCTCGCCCGTCGAGTTGCGAGCGGACCCATGAACGGAGGACAGCCAATGAAGACCATCGCAACCCTCGGAGCCGCCGCCCTCGTGCTCGTGCTCGCCGCCTGCGGATCGGGAGCCCCGTCCGCGAAGCCGGTCCAGAAGAACGACGCCCCGCCGGCGGCCGGCAGCATCGAGAGCCCCAACACGGGCATGAAGAAGCGCATGGGCTCGCTCGATGGCGCCGCGGCCAAGAACGCCGACGCGCCGAAGGCGCCCTGACCGCGCACCGACCAACCGTGCGACGATCCACCGCGCCCCGGCCCACGCCGGGGCGCGGTCTTCGTTCGTTGACGCGGTGCCGGGCGGGTCCGCCGGGACGCGCTCAGCGGGCGAGCATGAGCTCGCGGAGGATGCCGAGCCCCTCGGCGAGCACCGCGGGCTTCGCGGCGAAGCTGAGGCGGAAGTGCGTGTCGCGCCGCGAGAAGACCCCGCCGGGGATGACGAGCACGCGACGCTCGATGGCCTGCTCCACGAACTGGTGACCCGTGAGCCCCAGCCGCTCGGGGACCTTCACGAACGCGTAGAACGCGCCGGAGGGCCGGGCCAGCTCGGTGACGCCGGCGAAGGCGTCGACCACCATCTGCCTGCGGCGCTCGTACTCGGCCACCATCGGCGAGAGGTCGACCCCGAAGCTCGGCAGCACGCCCCATTGCGCCATGCTCGGCGCGCAGACGTACGTGTACTGCTGGAACTTGGCGATCTCCTGGACGATCGCCCTCGGACCGGCGACGTACCCCATGCGCCAGCCCGTGCAGCCGTAGGTCTTGCCGAAGCCGCGGATCAGCAGGCACTGGTCGGAGAAGCGCGCCGGGCTCGGGCACCGCCCGCCCTCGCGCGCGTCGGAGAAGCAGAACTCGTCGTAGATCTCGTCGCTGATGAGGAGCACGCCCTTGCGCGCGCACAGGTCGACGAGTTCGCGCTGCTCGGCGCCCGAGAGCACCGTCCCGCAGGGGTTGCTCGGGCTGCACGCGAGCACCGCCTTGGTGCGGGGCGTGATGCAGCGCTCGACGCGCTCGGCGGTCATCCTGAAGTCGGGGTACGTGTCGCAGCACACCACGGTGCCGCCCGTCATCTTCCCGAGCTGCGCGTACATCACGAAGTACGGGTCGGGGATGACGATCTCGTCGCCCGGGTCGAGGAGCGCCATCGCCGCGAGGACGAGCGAGCCGCTCGTGCCGCTCGTGACGATCAGCGAACGGTGGTCGCCCGGGCCGTCCCAGCCGACGTCCTTCGCCAGGTGCCCCCAGCACGCTTCGATCAGCTCGGGGATCCCCTGCGTGACCGTGTAGGCGTTTCGGTCCGCGTCGATCGCCGCCTTCGCCGCGTCCTTCATCGACTGCGGCACGGGGAAGTCCGGCTGGCCGATCGAGAGGTTGATCGGGTCCTTCATCTTCGCCGCGAGGTCGAACACCTTCCGGATGCCGGATGCGTCGATCGACCGCGCGCGGTGCGAGATGAGGGAATGCGACAGGTGGCCCGAGAGGCCGCCCGAGGTCGGGGCCGCGGTCATGGGGTCACTTCTTCGGCGCGGCGGCCTTCGCGGCCGGGGCGGCCTTGGCGGCGCCCGCGGCGGGCTTGGCGCCCTCGGCGCCCTCGGCCTCGGCCTTCTTGGGCTTCTTGCCCGCGGCGACCTTGATGCTGCGCACCTTCACCAGGCCGAGCGCGCCCTTCGACGTGTCGAAGCGCTCCTCCTCCTTGAGCTTCGCGATGCGCTCGGCGCGGGTCAGCACGTTGCGGTGCTGGTTGAGGGCGCCGGACTTGGTCTTGAGGCTGCGGTGGAGGCTCATGGGGTTCTTCTCGTGTCTGGGGTTCGTGTCACTCGGTCACTGGAACTTCTCGGGGAACGCCTCGCTGAAGTCCTTGTTGATCCGCGGCGCGGTCTTCTTCCACTTCTCGCCGACGGACCTGATCTTCGCCTCGAGTGCCTTGATCTCCGGGCTCGCCTTGTCCTTGGCGTCGGCGTAGCCGGGGAGAACGATCACCTTGCGAAGCAGCGCAGTATTGTCGGGAACGAGGTACGCATCAAGTCCGTTGAGCCGGCAGAACTCGACCATCTCGGCCGCGCGCTCGCTGGCGGGGTGCCCGAGCACGAAGTAACGCATGCCCTTGACGCGGGGATCGCCGTTGTTATCGGTTGCGGACGCCTTCGGCGGCGCCGAGGGCGCGGAGCCCGACTTTCCGCCGAGCGCGGGAATCTTGGGTGCGGGCCCTCCGGACGGGCCGCCGGAGTCGGCCTTGGCCGTTCCCTGGGAGGGCGCGGCGGCTGCGACCGACGACCGTCCGCGCTGCACGCCGATCCCGTAGGCGATCGCGATCGCGACCACCACGCCCACCGCGACGGCGACGAGCCGCGCGAACGAGATCGTGAAGCTGTCGGGGATGCCCGGCGCCTGGCCATGGCGGGCGGAGCCGACCGCGGCAGGACGGGCGGCGGGCGCGGAGCCGCCCGGCTGACGCATGAGTTCGTAGAGCGCCGGGGCGCCTCGTCGTGCCATGGCGGGAGTTTAGTCGATCCGTGCGCCCGGGACCGAGGACGCCCATGCCGCGAGCGCGCGCGCCACGGCCGCCGAGGGATCGGCCCACTGGCGCGCATCGATCACGGGAAGCCCCGCCGCACCCGAAAGTTCGAGCGCGACGCGAAGCGCCAGCAGGTCCAGCCGCCCGCCGGGGTCGCCGGGAGGCACCCGCAGGCCCGTCCGCGAGAGGTCGCTCACGCGCACCGACACCGCGCGGATGCCCGCGGCCGCGACCTCGGACGCCGGATCCGCGCCCCGGGCGAGCGCGCCCGCCGCGTCGAGGGACATCCCGACCGGCGGCCACGGCGCGCCGGCGCCGCCCGCGGCATCCGCGACCCGCACCCCGTGCCGCTCGGCGACGGCCGCGACGGCCGCGACGGCCTCGGCGCGCCGGGAACGCAGCACCTCGTCGTCGGGCACCGCCGGGAGGTCCAGCGTCACGGGCGGGCGCCCGAGCTCGCCGGCGAGTTCGCACGCGGCGCACGCGGCGTCGATCGCCCGCTCGGCGTGCGCCGGGTCGAGGAAGTGCGCGGCGGGGATCCATGCGTCGATCCCGGACACGGCCAGCTCGTGCCGGGCGAGCGTCGCCGAGAGGTCGCGCCGCGCGCTCGCGCCG
>JBEGMS010000009.1:0-5858 GCA_041182985.1 Actinomycetota bacterium | reverse complement strand
AGACCTCGGCCCGCGTCGCCGTCGGCGCGCTCTGCAAGGACCTGCTCGACCGCATCGGCATCACCGTGCACGGCCACGTCGTGCGCGTCGGCTCGGTGGCCGCGCCCGCCTACGGCGACCTCGGCCCGGGCGACTTCGGCGTCCTCGACGAGCGCCAGGTCGGCTGCCTCGACGCCGCGGCGGACGCCGCCATGGTGGAGGAGATCGAGGGCGCCAAGCGCGACAAGGACACGCTCGGCGGGATCGTCGAGGTGCGCGCCTTCGGCTGCCCGCCGGGGCTCGGCTCGTACGCCTCCGAGGAGCTGCGGCTCGACGCCCGCATCGCGGGCGCCGCCCTCTCCATCCAGGCGATGAAGGCGGTCGAGATCGGCGAGGGCTGGGACAACGCGGCGAGGCGCGGCAGCGCCGTCCACGACGAGCTCCGCTACGCGGGCGGCTACCGGCGCGACACGAACCGGGCGGGCGGCCTCGAGGGCGGCATGACCAACGGCGAGCCCGTGATCGTGCGCATCGCCATGAAGCCGCTGCCGACCCTGATGAAGCCGCTCAAGACGGCGGCCCTCGACACGCACGAGCCCGCCGAGGCGCTCGTCGAGCGCTCCGACACGACCGCGATCTGGGCGGCCGCCGTGGTCGCCGAGGCGGTCGTCGCCTTCGAGCTCGCCCGCGCCGCGAAGGAGAAGTTCGGCGGCGACGCGATCGAGGACCTCGTCGCCGCGCACCGGCACTACCTGTCGCGGATCCCCTGGTCGCCCGAGGCGCCGTGAGCGCGCGGCCCGACGTCCTCGTCGGCTTCATGGGAGCCGGCAAGACGACGGTCGGCACGCGCCTCGCCGAGCTCCGCGGCGGCGCCTTCTGCGACGTCGACCGCGAGATCGAGCGGCGCACCTCGCGCTCGATTCCCGACCTCTTCACGGACGGCGAGGAGGCCTTCCGCGACCTCGAGGAGTCCGTCGTGCGCGAGCTCGTCGAGGGCGGCGAGACGCAGGTGATCGCGCTCGGCGGCGGCGCGCTCGGCCGCCACGGCACCCGCCAGCTCCTCGCCGAACGGGCGCGCGTCCTGTTCCTCGACGCCCCGCTCGACGTCCTCTGGGCGCGGGTCGAGGCCGACGGCGGGGCCGGCACGCGCCCGCTCGCCGTCAGCCGCCACCGGTTCGAGGACCTGCATCTGCAGCGCCGCACGCTGTACATGACGGCCGCCGACGCCGTCGTCGACGCCGCGGCGCCGCCCGACGTGGCCGCCCGCGCCGCCATGGGCGCGGGCACCGTGCGCCAGGGCGCGCTCGGCCGCATCGCCGAGCTCGCCGACGGCCGCCGCTGCCTGACGGTCGTCGACGCCCCCGTCGCCGACCGCGCCCCCGAGCTCGGCCCGCGCGTGGTCCTGCCCGGCGGCGAGCAGGTCAAGACGACCGCGACGCTGGAGTCCCTCTGGCGCGCGATGGCCGAGCACGAGCTCGAGCGGCGCGACCTGGTCTGCGCCGTCGGCGGCGGCGCCGTCACGGATGTCGCCGGGTTCGCGGCCGCGACCTTCCGACGGGGCCTCGACTGGGTCTCCTGCCCGACCACCCTGGTCGGCCAGGTCGACGCGGGGATCGGCGGCAAGACCGGCATCGACGTGGCCGCCAAGAACGACGTCGGCGGCTTCCACCCGCCCGTCGCCGTGCTGTCGGACCCGACCCTGCTCGGCACCCTGCCCGACCGCGAGTGGGCGGCGGGCTTCGCCGAGGTGCTCAAGACGGCGCTGCTCGCCGGCGACCCCCTGTGGGCGCTCGTGCGCGACTGGCCCAACGGCCGCGGCCCCGACGAGAACCACCCCGAGCTCGTGCGCCGGGCGGCCGCCCTCAAGGAGCGCGTCGTCGCCGCCGACCCGCGCGAGGCGGGGGAGCGGGCGACCCTCAACCTCGGCCACACCATCGGCCACGGCGTCGAGCACGCCGCGGGCGGCCGCCTCCTGCACGGCGAGGCGATCGCGATCGGGCTCGCCGCCGCGCTCGAGCTGTCCGTCGCGCACGCGGGGCTCGAGCCGGCCGTCCGCGACGAGGCGCTGCGGGTGCTCGCCCGTCAGGGCCTCGCCACGCAGGCCGAGGGGCTCGCGCCCGAGGCCGTCCTCGCCGCCATGCGCGCGGACAAGAAGCGCGTCCAGGGCGCCCACCGCTTCGTGCTGCTCGAGCAGCCCGGGCGGGCGGTCTGGGGCGTCGAGCTCGACGATGCGGCGGTCGCCGCCGCCCTCGCCGGGGCGCTCGCCTAGGCCGCGGCGCCTAGACTGCGGCCATGATCGCGGTCCTCAACGGCGCCAACCTGAACATGCTCGGCAAGCGCGACCCCGCGCAGTACGGGTCGCTGACCCTGAGCGAGCTCGAGAGCCGCATCTACGCCTGGGCCGGCGAGCTGAGCATGACCGCGCGCTGCTTCCAGACCAACCACGAGGGCGCGCTGATCGACCACATCCACGAGGCGTCGGGCTGGGCGACGGGGATGATCGTCAACCCCGGCGCCTGGACGCACTACAGCTACGCGATCCGCGACGCCCTCGAGATCGTCGAGGCGCCCGTCGTCGAGGTGCACCTGTCGGACATCGCCGCCCGCGAGGAGTGGCGCCGCCACTCGGTGGTCCGCGACGTCGTGGACCACGCGATCTCCGGCGAGGGTCCCGACGGCTACCGGCTCGCGCTCGAGTGGCTGCGCGGGGCGCTCGCGCATGTCTGAGCACGGGGAGCGCCTCGACCGCTGCGTCGCCGGCCTCGCGGACGTCGACGCCCTGCTGGTCACCGACCTCCTCAACGTCCGCTACCTGACCGGCTACACCGGCTCGAACGGGATCGCCGTCCTGTCCGGGGCGCGCCGCGTCCTCGTCACCGACTTCCGCTACCAGGAGGCCGTCGAGCCGCTGCGCGCCGTCCTCGACGTCGAGGTCCTCGACCGCGACATCGCCGCCCGCACCGCCGAGGGGCTCGCGGACCTCGCGCCCGGCGCGGCCCGGGTCGGCTTCGAGGCGTCGATGCCGTACGGGCTCGTCGAGCGGCTGCGCGGGCTCGTGCCGGATGGCGTCGAGCTCGTCCCCGTCGCCGGCCTCGTGGAGGGCCTGCGCCGCGTCAAGAGCGCGACCGAGATCGCCGCCACGCGCCACGCCTCCGACGTCCTGGAGGACGTCTACGGCCGGATCGCGGCGGGGCGCCTGGTCGGCCGCACCGAGGCCGACGTGGCCTGGGAGATCGAGCGCGCGATCCGCGAGGCCGGCTTCCCGGAGCTCTCCTTCGCGCCGATCGTCGCCGCCGGGGCGCACGGCGCCCTGCCGCACGCCGAGCCCCGTGACGTCGCGATCGCACGCGGCGACCTCGTCGTCGTCGACATCGGCGCGCGCGGGGCGTCGGGCTACTGCTCCGACTGCACGCGCACCTTCGCGGCCGGCGGCCCGCCCGACCCGGCGGCGGCCGAGGACTACGCGCTCGTCCTCGAGGCCCAGCTGGCGGGCCTCGGCGCGGTGCGCCCGGGCGCCGTCGGCGGGCTCGTCGACCAGACGGCGCGCGCGGTGATCGAGGCGGCCGGCTGGGGCGGGCTGTTCGGGCACGGGCTCGGCCACGGCACGGGGCTCGAGGTGCACGAGGGCCCGACGCTCCGGCGGGGCTCCGAGGACGTGCTCGAGCCGGGCAACCTCGTCACGGTCGAGCCGGGCCTCTACCGGCCCGGGCGCTGGGGCATCCGGATCGAGGACCACGTCGTCGTGACCGGGGCCGGGCACGAGATCCTCACGGGGTTCACGAAGGACCTCGTCGAGACCGCCGGCTAGCGCCCGCCCGGCGCGGCTCGGATACCCTGCCGCGCATGGCTGAGCAGGTCTCCACCAACCAGTTCAAGAACGGCATGCACATCGACGTGGACGGCACGATCTACCGGATCGTCGAGTTCCAGCACGTCAAGCCGGGCAAGGGCGGCGCCTTCGTGCGCACCAAGCTGAAGGCGTTCGAGACGGGCGCCGTCGTCGACCGCACGTTCCGGGCGGGGGAGAAGTTCCCGCGCATCCTCACGAGCGTGGCCGACATGCAGTTCCTCTACGACGACGGCACCGAGGTCGTGATGATGGACACGGAGACCTACGAGCAGGTCTCGCTGCCGCGCTCGATCTGCGCCGACGACCTGCGCTGGATCAAGGAGGGCGACACCGTCCAGCTCCTGTCCGTCGACGACCGCCCCGCGTCCCTGCAGCTGCCGGCCTCGGTCGAGCTCTCGGTGGCTGCCACGGAGCCCGGCATCAAGGGCGACACGGTCTCGAACGTGACCAAGCCCGCGACCCTCGAGACGGGCGCCGTGGTCCAGGTGCCGCTGTTCGTGAACGAGGGCGACGTGGTCAAGGTCGACACCCGCGAAGGCACCTACATCTCGCGCGCCTAGCCCTCCGACGGGCGGCGCCGCTACCCTTGACCTCCGGATGGCGCGTCTCGTCGACACCTCCCTGCGCCTGCTCGCGCAGGAGCCCCTCGCCGGGCGCGTTCCGGCGTCGCTCGAGCTCGAGGCCTGCGAGCGCCTCGACGGGGCCGGCTTCCATGTGCTCGAGGTGTCCGGGGGCGGCTGCTTCCACGCTGCCGTCCAGCGCGGCACGGAGAGCCCCTGGGAGCGGATCCGCAACCTCAAGCGGCGCGCCCAGCGCACGCCGCTCGGCATGGCGCTGCGCGGTCGCTTCCTGGTCGGCACCCAGCCGGTCGAGCAGGACCTGATCCGCCGCTTCGTCGACTGCGCCGCCGAGTCGGGCATCGCGGTGTTCCGGATGCACGACCCGATGAACGACCCCGAGGACCTCGTCGGGCCCGCCGAGGCGGTCCGCGAGGCGGGCGCCCGGCTGCACCTCGGCCTCGTCTACGACGAGGGCCCCGCGGGCCACGAGCGGCTGCTCGCCCGCGCGCCCGAGCTGGCCGCGCTGGGCGCCGACCGCCTGCTCCTGCTCGATCCCGCCGGCGCACTCGACCCGTCGCAGGTCGGCGCGCTGATCACGGGCCTGCGTGACGCCGCCGGCGTCCCGGTCGGCCTCTACCCGCAGGGCCCCGGCGGAACCTCGCTGGCCGTCGCCCTCGAGGCGGCGCGGGCCGGCGCCGACCCGATCAGCGTGGCGAGCTACTCGCTCGCCGTGGCCGGCCACCGCGCGAGCTCGGAGCTGCTCAGCCAGGCCATCGACGGCCTCGGGCTCGAGTCCGGCGTCGGGCAGGGCGTGCTGTGGGAGGTCGCCGAGCTGCTCGACCGCGCGCTCTTCGCCGACCCGACGCTGCCGCCGCCCCTGTCCGCCCACGTCTCGCTGCAGGCCGCCCTCAAGGGCGTCCCCGCGGGGCTCGTCGCCAACGTCGAGCGGCGCCTCGCCGCGATCGACGCCCCCGACCGCCTGTCCGAGGTGCTCGACGAGGTCCAGCGCGTGCGCGAGGACCTCGGCTCGCCGCCGACCGCCTCGCCGCTCGGCGACGTGATCGTGCGCCAGGCCATCGACCACGTGCTCGAGGGGCGCCGCTGGCACGACGTCGACGCCGAGATGGGCGCCGTGATCCGCGGCGAGTGGGGCCACCCGCCGCTGGCCGTCGACCCGGCGGTCGCGGAGGTCGGTCGCGCCGCCGCGGAGGAGCCGCCGGCGCCCGCCGACCTCGAGGCGGCCCGCGCCGAGGCCGGCTCGCTCGCCACGTCCGAGGAGGAGCTCTGCCTCGTCGCCCTCTTCGGGGAGGGCGCGCTGCCCCTGCTCGAGCGCCTGCGCGGGCGCCACGAGGCGGTGGCCTCCGGCGTCACCAACGAGGAGGAGGACCGCATCCGCGGCCTCGTGGACCTGCTCGAGGAGACGGGGCTCGGCGAGCTGACCGTCGAGGAGAACGGCACCCGCATCACGC
>JBEGMS010000008.1:0-8993 GCA_041182985.1 Actinomycetota bacterium | reverse complement strand
CACCGGAGCGGCTGACCCGCGCGGCGGGCGGGGCCGGCGCGCCCCGCCCGCCGCGCAGGGTCAGGCGAGGTCGAGCAGGGCGCGCAGGCGGTGCTCGACCCGGGCCATCGTGGGGTCGGCGACCGCACCCCAGCGGCGCACGAGCCGCGTGCGCGAGACGGCGCGGAGCTGCTCGGTCATGGCGTAGGACACCCGGCGGGTGCCGCCGTCCGGCGGCAGCAGCTCGACGTGCAGGGGCTGGCCCGGGCGATGCGTGGTGGTCAGCGGCACGACGACGGCGAGGCCGCTGGGCCCGGTGCCGAGCTCCGTCGCGCTGACGACGAGCACGGGGCGGACCCCCGCCTGCTCTCGTCCGCGGCCCTCATCGAGGTCGGCGAGCCACACCTCGCCGCGGGCCGCGTCCGGGGCGCTCACGCCTCTCCGGTCGGGTACGGGACGTCGTCGATGCCGTCGGGCAGCGTCGCGGCGAGGCGCTCCGCATCCCGCCCCCCCTCGTCGGGATGCGCGGCCCAGTAGGCGTTCGCCTCCGCGAGCAGGGCCTTCCCGGCGGCCCGCTCGACGATCCCCTGCAGGTACTCGGCGGCCGTCTTCCCCTCGGACTCCGCGAGACGCGCGATCTCCGCGCGCGTCTCGGGGTAGACGCGGACGGTGGTGGTGGGGCGTTGGGGCATCGTCGCGATCATAGGTGTAACCGATAGTGGATACAACACCACGCGGGGTGCGCACCGGCGCGCGGAGGAGGGGCGGGTGCGCGCCGATCGCGCGCCCATGCCCACCCCGCCGTCGCGTATCGTGCCGCCCATGGCCGTGATCGAGGACATCCTGCCCCTCGGCGACCTGCCCCTGGCCCGGGGCGGGGTGCTCGCGGACGCGCGCATCGCCTACCGCGTGCACGGCGAGATCACGGACGGCGAGGCGATCCTGCTGCCGCACATGTACTCGGGCAGCATGGACTCGGTGGTCGGCTTCCTGACGCCCGACGGGCCGCTCGACCCGGTCACGTGCGCGGTTGTCACGCCGGCGATGCTCGGGGCGGGCGCCTCGACGTCGCCGTCGAACGCCGCACCCGCCCAGGCGGGTGCCGCCTTCCCGGCGCTCGCGACGGCCGACGACGTGGCGGCGCAGAGGGCGCTCCTCGACCACCTCGGCGTGACGCGCCTGCGGCTCGCGCTGGGCTTCTCGATGGGCGCCCAGCAGGCGCTGCGCTTCGCGGTCACGTATCCCGAACTGGTGGGCCGTCTGGTCCTGATCGCCGGCACTGCCCGCAACACGCCGTACGGTCGCGTGGTCGCCCGCGCGCTCGGCGAGGCGATCACCGGGGGGCCCGGCTGGCGCGTCGACGATGACGCGCTCGCGGGGCGCCACCGCCACGCGCGCCTGATGAGCATCCTCGGCGCGACCCATGAGGCGTTCCTGCCGCACCGCATCGCCGAGGCGGGCGTCGCCGACCACGAGGCCTTCATCCGCGACGTCTTCGAGGCCGACTACGGCGGCCAGGACGCCAACGACCTGCTCTGCCAGCTCGAGCGCTGGCACGACGCGGACGTCGCCGACGGCGGCGACCTCGCAGCGGCCCTGGCCCGCGTGACGTGCCGCACCGACGTGGTGGCCCTGGCGGGCGACCGGCTGTTCCCGCCGGAGGAGGTCGTCGAGCAGGCGCGCCTGATCCCCGACGTGGAGGTCCACGTCGTCGGCACCGCGTGGGGGCACTACGCGATGGGCGGCTTCGACCCGGCGGACATCGCCGCCGTCCACCGGGTCGTCGCGGACGCCGTCCGGGCCTGAGCCCGCCTCAGCTCGCCGGGGCGGATCTCGTGACCGTCACCTGCGTCTTGGCCGGCGTGCCCGTGGCCTTGAGGCCGATCGGGACGATGCTGACGTTCCAGGTGCCGGGGAGGACGGTGACCTGGCAGTTGACGGCGACGCCGATCGCGGCGCAGCGCTGGGCGAACTGGCGGTTCGAGCCGGCCCGGTGGGCGCTGATCTGGTAGCCGACCCCCTCGAGGCCGGTGAAGCCCGCGGAGATCGTGAGGTCCTCCACCGGCACGTAGACCGCCTTCGGCGCGGGGATCGGCTTGATCAGCTGGCCGCGCGAGCGGATCTCGTAGGTCAGCTCGCCGAGCGGGCCGACCGGGTCGATCGTCGTGAAGTCGACGTAGTAGAGGTACTGGTCCTCGGCGTACTCCTTGCGGATCCGGCCGCTGAGCGTGAACTCCTGGTCACCGGCTGTCGCGTCGGGGGCGTTGAAGACGCGGTTGCAGCCCTGTGCGGAGAGCGGATCCGCGTTCGTGTTCGGCCGCTTGTCCGGGCACACCCAGGCCTGCGTCGCGTCGCCCACGGGGCTCGTCTGGGTCGGCACGGTCCAGCCGCGCGTGCGGTAGGAGGTCGGCGCGCCCGCGTAGACCCTCGAGGTCGCCAGCGGCGCCCCGGCGGAGACCGGGTTCGTCGGGTAGACGGGCACCTCGGTCCACTTCGACACCGTGGACTCGACGCCCCTCTTCAGGAAGCTCACGGTCACCAGGACCGACAGGTAGGACCCGAGGGCCGTCTGCGGCACCGCGACCTGCACCTTGGTGGACATGGCCGTCGCCTTCGAGCCGATCAGCGTGCAGGTGGCCGGCTTGAAGGGCTTCACGAGCGCGCGGGTGGCCGGCGAGACCTTCCTGTCCTCCGCCTGGCAGGCGTAGGTGGCGATCCGCGCCTGGCCGAGCTGCACGGAGCCCGTCGTCAGGGTGACCGGGCTCAGCTGGACCATCGTCGCGCCGCCCGACTGCGCCTGCATCGTGCCCTGGTAGAGCGTGCCGCTCTTCCAGAGGTTGCCGTTCGTGACAGGCAGGAGCACGGGTGCGACGAAGGAGCTGGCGCCCGCGGCCGGGGTGACGATCAGGGCGGCGGCGAGGGCGAGGAGGGCGGAGCGCAGGCGACGGTTCATGCCCGCACGGTACCGGGACATCTGGCGGCAGGCCACCCGCTCCGACACGCCGCCTGCGGCTAGGCTTCCGCGCATGGCCCGCAAGGCGCAGGACGGAGACACCGCCCCCGACCTCGACCCCGAGGCGATCGAGGCGTTCGCCGTCGCCGAGCAGTCGGAGAGCGCCAACGAGGTGCTCCTCAACACGGTCCGCGAGGCGCTCGCGAAGGCCGATCCGACCGACCTCGAGGCCGTTGCCGAGTGGCTGCAGGCGCTCGCCGACGGCGTCTCCCCGGACGATCGCTCGAGCGTGGCCGAGGAGATGGCCTCGCCACACGCCCTGCGCTACGGGACGCCGCCGCTGCACCCCGATGACGTCCTCGTGGAGCACTGGCGCCACGCCGTCTACCCCTACGCCAACCTGATGGAGCGCAAGACCTACGAGGAGCAGAAGTACCGGCTCCAGGTCGAGCTCCTCAAGCTGCAGGCGTGGGTCAAGGACTCCGGGGCCCGCGTCGTGATCCTGTTCGAGGGGCGCGATGCCGCCGGCAAGGGCGGATCGATCAAGCGCTTCACCGAGAACCTCAACCCGCGCGGCGCGCGCGTCGTCGCGCTCGAGAAGCCGAGCGAGGTGGAGCGCGGCCAGTGGTACTTCCAGCGCTACGTGCAGCACCTGCCGACGGCGGGGGAGATCGTGCTGTTCGACCGCTCCTGGTACAACCGCGCCGGCGTCGAGCGCGTGATGGGGTTCTGCACCGAGGACGAGTACGAGGAGTTCGTGCGGCAGGCGCCCGAGTTCGAGCGCAACCTCGTGCGCAGCGGCATCTACCTCGTCAAGTTCTGGTTCTCGGTCAGCCAGGAGGAGCAGCAGCGCCGCTTCGCCGAGCGCCAGAACCACCCGCTCAAGCAGTGGAAGCTGTCCCCGATCGACCTCGCCTCGCTCGACAAGTGGGACGACTACACGGCCGCGAAGGAGGCGATGTTCCTCCACACGGATATCGCCGAGGTGCCGTGGGTCGTCGTGAAGTCGGACTGCAAGAAGCGGGCCCGCCTCAACGCGATGCGCTACGTGCTGCACCGGATCCCCTACGCGGGCAAGGACATGGACCGGATCGGCGATCTCGACCCGCTGATCGTCGGCCGTGCGAACGTCGTCTACGAGGGCGGCGCGCCCGACGGCGAGGCGCTGCTCTAGACGGAGGGCGCCGCGCCTCGGCGTCCCCGCCGTCAGTGCACGATCAGCTTGAGGCCGATCAGGGCGACGCCGAGCACGACGTTGATGCCGATCGTGAGCGCGGTGCCGCGGCGGCCGAGGCGAGCGAGCCGCGAGATCGCCACGCCCCATGCGGCCAGCTCGACGACGCAGATCCCCACGCCGATCCAGCGCGCGGTCGGCAGGGTCAGGAGGCCGAGCGCGGCGAGCAGGATCGGGACGAGCGGGGTCAGGCTGGCCTGGGCCAGCGGCCACTCGTCGACCAGCGCGGCGCGGGCCGCGGGCCAGCGCACGTGCTCGCCCGTGCGCACCACGCGGCGCAGGATCGCCACGTGCACGTGCGCGAGCCAGAACACGAGCGCGGTCAGCGCGATCGTCCCCATCACCATCACGGGACCGCCCTCGATCGCGATCAGGAGCGACGCGGTCAGGATCGTGCCGTACACGGCGCTCGCGCCGTCGCCGTAGCGGGCCGAACCGGTCAGGGCCCAGCGCAGCGTGCGCGACTGCGCGGTCACGCGGGAGACGTCGAGCTCGTCGGAGTCGGGGCCGCTCATGCCCGCGAGCGTACCGCGGGTCGCGCCGGGGCTAGCCCGCGAGGCCCTCGACGCCGGGCGTCGTGAAGGCGACCTCGTAGCCGCGGATGTCGTACGCGAAGACGCCGTGGGCGATGAACGGATCATCCTGGGTCCAGGCCTCGACCTCGTCCCGCGACGACGCCCGGGCGATGATGGCGCCTCCGACGCCGCCCTCCTCGAGGGCCCCGGCGAGGAAGTGGCCCTGCGCCACGTGGTCCTGCACCCAGGCGACGTGGCCGTCGCGGTGCGGGTCGACCTGGTCGGGAGTGGCCGTGTAGCGGCCGAGCAGGATGAACATGGGGCGCCTCCGGGGCGGGGTCTCGGGCGACCGTACCAGACGGCCGCGGGCGGCTACGGGGCCGTGAAGCCGAGCTGCTCGAGCAGCACGGGGTAGACGACCGCGGTGTCGCCGGTCGGCTGGGCCGGGTCGATCACGTCGTGGGGCAGCCCGAGGTCCTTCGCGAACACGTGGACGGTGACGTCCGCGCCGCCCTCCGCCCAGTCGCGGGCCACGACCTGGGCCTGGCCGTTGTCGATCTGGTTGTCGTTGAGGTTCCAGTCGACGGCGATCGCCTTCACGGCGGGCGGCGTCGAGGCGGACCGCGCCCGCACGTACGAGCCGAGCCGGTACATCGCCACGAGCCCGCGCGTCGTCTCGCCGTTGTAGACGTGGTCGATGCCCGTCTTGTCGGAGCCCGGCAGGGTGATGCTCGGCAGCCGCCCGAAGAGGTTCTCGAAGCCCGTGGTCAGCCACGGCGGCCCGACCGGCAGGGTCAGGGCGGGCGCGATCACGACGGCCCGGTCGATGTCGTCGCGCTCCTGCGCGATCCAGGAGGTGATCACCCCGCCCATCGAGAGGCCCATCACGCGACGCTCATCACCGAGGCCGACGGCGAGGTCGGCGGCGGTGTCGGCGTAGTCGCGCAGCTCGGGGGCGGTCAGATCGGCGAGGTTCGTCACGCTGCCGACGGCCGTCCCGTCCGCGTTCGCGATGCCGTGGTGGGGCACGCGCAGGATCAGGACGTTCGCGCCCTGCGCGTGCACCGTCTCCGCGAATTCGACCCACTGCTGCGGGCAGTTCGTGAGGCCGTGCACGAGGACGACGGCGACGTCGGCGCGCTCGCCGTCGGTCATCAGGCGCGAGCGGCACTTCTCGAACACGCCGAGGCGCTCCTCCTCGGCGGCGATCGCGTCGAAGCGCTCGACGGCGGCCGCGTAGTCGGTCGCGGGGTCGGGCCGCGGGGCGAGGTCCACGGATGAGAGCGGCACGAAGGCCAGGACGACGAGGAGGCCGACGAGCACCGCGATGACGCCGCCGAGCGCGAGCAGGACGAGGCGCAGCGGGGAGCGCCGGGGCGGGGTGGCGGCCATGGCGCGACCCTACCAGAGGCGGCCGGCCTCGCCGACCCGCCTCTGCCATGCTTGCCGCATGCCGGTCTTCGAGCGCTCCGTCGAGATCGCCGCGCCGATCGCGGAGGTCTTCGCGTTCCACCTCGACACGCGCAACGTGCCGCGGATCACGCCGCCCCAGCAGGAGGTGCTCGAGATCGTCGGCGAGTTCCCGCTCGTGGTGGGCGCGGTCGTCGACATGAAGATCCGCCAGGCGCCGATCCCGACGGCCCAGCCGTGGCGGATCCGGGTCACGGCGATCGAGCCTCCGACCCTGGTCCGCGACGAGGTCATCGACAACGAGATGTTCTCGCGCTTCGTGCACACGCACCGCTTCGAGGAGCTCGAGCCCGGGCTGACGCGGCTGACGGACCACATCGACTGGGACATGCACTCGCGGATGCTCGCGGGCATGGCCAAGGGGATCATCGAGAAGACCTTCGCGGGCCGCCAGGACCGGACCCGCGACCTCCTCGGCGGCGGGCGCGGCGCCTAGAAGATCGACGCGGGGCAGCCCAGCCGGGCGATCACCTCGAGGGCCGCGTCCACGTGGCGGCGGGCGCCCGTCATGGTGAACACGAAGTGGCCCGGCAGGAGCGCGTCGAACTCGTGCTCGGCGAGGCGCTCGACGGAGGCGATCGCCTCCGTGACGGAGCAGTCCCAGATGCTCTGCAGCGCGAGCTTCCCGCCGGCGAAGAGCGCGTCGCCGCTGACGAGGTAGCGCTTCCCCGGCGCCGCGACCAGCCAGCTGTGGTGGTCGTGGCTGTGGCCCGGCGTCGGGATCGGCGTCAGCGCGAGGTCGCCGAACCGGACCTCCGCGAGCGCCGCGTGCACGGCGTCGACGGGGCACGGGGTGTAGACGTAGTCGAGCGGGTAGATCCCGGCCGCCCGCGCGGCCGTCAGGCTGATCGCGTCCTCGTCGCCCGTCGAGACGATCTCGGCGGTGCGGGGCAGGGCGTGGACGCGCAGGTGCGGCAGGCGCTCGCGCAGGTGGGAGGCGCCGCCGCTGTGGTCGCCGTGGGCATGGGTGAGGACGAGGTGGCGGATGCGGTCACGGGGGATCCCGTCGCGGTCGCAGATCGCGAGCACCTGGTCGGCGTCGCGCCCGGCGCCCGCGTCGAAGAGGATCCAGCCCTCGTCGCCGGCGTCGAAGGCCCACATGTGGCAGTCGAAGGCGTCCGTCAGGTCGAAGCCCAGGGAGCCCGACCCCACCAGCGCCACGCGATCGTCGATCCGCATCTCTTCTCCTTGGAGCCGGCGCTCAGCCTACCGCCCGGGCCGGAGACGCGGCCGCCGCGTGCCCGAGCTCCATGCCCTCGGCGCATAGGGGCAGTCCGAGACGGATCGCCACGGCTCCGCGCAGTCTCTATCCTGCCGCCATCAAGGCGGGTTTCGCCAGAGGGCGTTGCCCGGTAGCAGAGGGAGGAGAGGTCGCATGACCGATTTCAACCAGCTGGATCCGTTCCGCCGCAAGGCGGACCCGCTCCAGCTCGACCTGGTGGAGTCGTTCGCCAAGGGCCGGATCTCACGGCGCCACTTCATCCAGCGCGGCACCGTGCTCGGCCTGTCGCTCGCTTCGATCTCCGCGATCGTGGCGGCGTGCGGCGGCGGCTCGGATTCGGGCGGCGGTGACGGCGGCGGCGCTGCGGTGGAGACCGCGGAGGGCGCGATCTCCGAGGCCACGACCGCAGCCGCCAAGACCGGCGGCTCGATGAATTGGGGCATGTCGGTCCCGGGGTCGGAGGGCGTCAACCCGATCACGATGATCGACCTCGTCACCTACAACGTCTGCGCGCAGGTGTTCGAATACCTGGTGCGCTCGTCGTCGGACCTCTCGCTGCAGCCGATGCTGGCGACCGAGTGGTCGGCCAACGCGGACGCGACGGAGTGGACCTTCAAGCTGCGCGAGGGCGTCACGTTCTCGGACGGCACGCCGCTGACCGCGGCCAACGTCGTCGAGGTGATGGAGAACCTGCTCAAGGCGGGCAACTCGGCGCTCGACGGCGTGCTCGGCGAGGGCGGCGCGGTTGCGCAGGACGACACGACGCTCGTGTTCACACTGCTGGCCCCGAACGGCCTGTTCCCGTACCTGATCTCGTCGGACAACACGCAGTCCCAGATCACGCCGAGCGGGTGGACGGTCGAGAGCAACCTCGAGCCGGGCGTCGTCGGCACGGGCCCGTGGGTCCTCGAATCGCTGGACGTCAAGTCGGGCGCGGTCTACAAGCGCAACGAGTCGTGGTGGGGCGGCATGACCCCGCTCGACTCGATCGAGTTCACCTTCATCGAGGACACGCAGGCGCAGATCGCCGGCCTCGCGTCCGGTGAGATCGACGGCCTGCCGATCTTCCCGTTCGACAAGGGCGAGGTCCTGTTCGACAACCCGGACCTCAACATCGTCGAGATGAAGTCCGCGACGCACCGCCAGGTCTGGTTCCGCGTCGATCAGGGCCAGTTCGCCGACAAGCGGGTCCGCCAGGCGGTCGCGCTGACGTTCGACCGCGACAAGATGGTGGAGAAGCTCCTGGGCGGCCGCGGCGCGGTCGCGAACGACCAGGTCATCTTCGACCTGTACCCGTACCACTCGGGCACGGTCGCGCAGCGCACGAAGGACATCGAGGCTGCCAAGGCCCTGCTCGCCGAGGCGGGCGCCGAGGGTCTGTCGGCCGAGCTGAACTTCATCAAGGGCGAGGAGATGCCGGGCCTCGCCCAGCTGATCCAGGAGGGCTGTGCCGAGGCCGGCATGGACATCAAGCTGGTCGGCGCCGACTACGGCACGTTCTACGGCAAGTACTGGTGCCCGGCCGAGCCGGCCGATCCGCCGTGCTCGGGCGCGTCGGAGTTCGGCATCGTCGACTACGGCCACCGCGGCACCCCGAACGTCTACCTGAACGCGGCGCTC
>JBEGMS010000007.1:0-15366 GCA_041182985.1 Actinomycetota bacterium | reverse complement strand
GGGCGGGGCGTGATCACCCTCCCCGACACCTCCGCGTTCGAGGCCCAGGGCGTCAACTGGCTCGGCCTCGTGCTCGTGCTGGTCGGCGCCGTCATCGCCGCCTGGCTGATCCCGCGCATCGCCGTGGCGCTCCTGTCGCGCCGCCTCAAGGGGCGCCGTTCGGGTGACATCGACGTGCACCGCCGGGCCAAGCGCGCCGACACGCTGCTCTCCGTCGTGCGCTCGCTGGCGCGCTACGGGGCGATCATCGCCGGCATCCTCGCGCTCTTCGTCTTCGCGTTCCCCGGGACGGGCTCGACCGTCCTCGGCGTGTCGCTCCTGATCGCGATCGTCGGCTTCGCGGCGCAGAGCGTCCTGCGTGACGTGATCGCCGGCACGATGGTGGTGTCGGAGCGCTGGTTCGACGTCGGCGACGCGATCACGATCGAGCCGTGGGCGATGAGCGGCGTCGTCGAGTCGATCACCCTGCGCAGCACCAAGCTGCGCGGCCTGGGCGGGGAGTCGATGCGGATCCACAATCAGCACATGTACGGCGTGCGCGTGGCCCGCAACGGCATCCGCGAGATCGTGCTCGAGGCCTACGTCTCCGATGCGGCCGCCGGGCGGGGCCTGTTCGAGCGGCTCTCCACGCTCCTGCCGTCGGGCCCGATGCACCTGCTCTCCTCATCGCTCCAGATCGAGGAGGAGGAGCAGCTCGGCAGCCTCACGCGGATCGCCGCGCGCGGCGCCGTGCCGCCCGGGCGCGAGTGGCTGCTCGAGTCGTTCGCAATCGAGCTGCTCCGGGAGATCGACGCGGACGGCGTGATCCGGCACGGGCCCATCGCCTACTTCTCGGACCCCGTTGCGGAGCAGCGCTTCTCGCGCACGGTGGCGCCGGCGCTCGACCTCGACGGCGCCTAGATCACGCCGGCGTGCGGCACGACACGCTCCTCGAGCACCGTCACGAGCCGGGTGCGCGGCGAGTAGCGCAGGACGCACAGCTGGGCGTCGCCCTCGACGATCGACTTGCGCAGCGACGGGCACTCCGTGATCAGCGCCTGCGCGGTCACGCGGGCGTTGACGTCGATCGCCTCGTCGGCGCTCGTCGCGCCGCCGGCCCGGTAGAGGCCGGCGGCCAGGGCCCCGGTCAGGGGCGCCAGGGCGAGGTTCGGGGGCTCGCCAGTGGTGTACTCCTCGTAGGCGGCGTGGACCGCGCGGCAGTCCTCGTGCGCGAGGACGATCGCGAGGCGCGTGCCGAGCGCCGTCATCGCGAAGCCCAGGGCGGAGGCCACCGGGATGTCGACGTACTGGCCCGGCAGGCGCACCGTGAAGATGGCGCCGGCCGCGGCGCCGAGGACGGCCGCCGGCGGCACGCGCGCGTCGGAGCAGCCGATGACGGCCACGGGCGGCTCGTGCTCGAGCGGGTCGGCGGGCGCGTCGAGGAGGTCGCGCTCGGTCGAGCCCGCCGCCCAGCGGGCGTTGCCGGCGATGATGCGCTCGAGGAGCGCCGGGGCGGTGAGTCTCTCCACGGACCCGAGGCTACGCAATCGCCCGGCGGGCGGCGGTGACGATCCGGAGGGCTAGGCCCCGGCCAGCCACTCCCGGTAGACGGACTGGTCGCGGCGGTCGGCGATGCCCATGTTGACGAGCTTGTGGGTGATCACGCCGTCCTCGTCGACGAGGAAGGTGCCGCGCATGCAGGTGCCCCAGTCCTCGTCGAAGACGCCGTAGGCCTTCGAGACCTCGCCGTGCGGCCAGAAGTCCGCGAGGAAGCGGCCGTTGGCGCCGAGCTTCTCCTTGTAGGCCTTGCGGATCGGCCAGGCGTCGCAGGCGATGTTGAGGATCTCGACGCCCTCGGGCACGAGGCTGCCGTCGTCGCGCAGCTCGCAGATCTCGCCCTCGCAGATGTCGGTGTACGAGAACGGGTGGAAGAAGATCAGGACCTTCCGGCCGCGGAAGTCCGACAGCGCGACGCGCTGGTCGTAGTCCTCCAGGAGGCTGAAGTCGGGGGCGGTGTCGCCGATCTCGGGCATGGGGCGCTCCTCTCGCGCGCGGGGGTTCGCGATCCGATTCGCGGGAAACCCGCGAATCGCCCACTCCGTGAGGTCCCTCGGCTAGCCCGGCTCGCGGCGCCGGCGCAGCTCGTCGAGGATCTCGCGCAGCCGCGCCTCGAAGCCCAGCTCCGTCGGCTCGTAGAAGCGCAGCCCCTCGAGGCCCGCGGGCAGGTGGCGCTGGTCGGCGACGAAGCCGCCCTCGGCGTGCGGGTAGCGGTAGCCGACGCCGCGGCCGAGCGCCTTCGCCCCGACGTGGGAGCCGTCGCGGAGGTGGTCGGGCGGGAGCTTCGTGCCGTGCTCGCGCACGGCGGCGCGGGCGGCGTCGCCCGCCGCGTAGGCGGCGTTCGACTTGGGGGCGAGCGCGAGGTAGGTGGCGCACTGGGCGAGCGGGATGCGCCCCTCCGGCATGCCGATCTCCTGGACGGCCTGCTGGGTGGCGACGGCGAGGGGGAGGGCGCGCGGGTCGGCGTTGCCGACGTCCTCGGAGGCGAACACGATCATCCGCCGCGCGACGTAGCGGGGGTCCTCGCCGCCCTCGAGCATCGTGTGCATCCACCACAGCGCCGCGTCGGGGTCGGAGCCGCGCAGGCTCTTGATGAAGGCGGAGATGGCGTCATAGTGGAGGTCGCCCTCGCGGTCGTAGCGGATCGGGATCCGCCCGACCTGGGCCACGAGCTCCTCCGTGATCGGAGCGTCGCCCTCGGGCCGGGCGGCCGCCACGGCCTCGAGCAGGCTCAGCGACGCGCGGCCATCCCCGCCCGCCGCGCGGCAGATCGCCGCGCGGGCGTCGGGCTCGAGCGCGACGCCGAGCGCGGCGGCCCCGCGGTCGACCATCGCGCCGAGGTCGTCGGCGTCGAGGCTGCGCAGCTCGTAGAGGGTGCAGCGCGAGAGCAGCGCGGCGATCACGCCGACGTGGGGGCTCTCGGTGGTCGCGCCGATCAGGATGATGAGGCCCGATTCGACGAGCGGCAGGAGCGCGTCCTGCTGGGCCTTCGTGAAGCGGTGGATCTCGTCGAGGAAGAGGATCGTGCGGCGGCCGTCGGCCAGCCGGTCGCGGGCCCGCTCGGTGACGGCGCGCACGTCGGCCTTGCCCGCGTCGACCGCCGACAGCTCCTCGAAGGAGGCGCCCGTGCGCGCGGCGACGATCCGGGCCAGGGTGGTCTTGCCCGTGCCCGGCGGCCCGAACAGGATCATCGACCCGACCCGGTCCTCCTCGATCGCGCGGCGCAGGGGCCGGCCCGGGCCGATCAGGTCCTCCTGCCCGACCATCGCGTCGAGGTCGTCGGGGCGCAGCCGCTCCGGCAGGGGCGCGACGAGCCGTCGGCGGTCGTCGGCGGCGCTGGCGAAGAGGTCGTCCATCGGGGCACAGGCTCGCGCACCGGGTCCCGCGCGGCAAGGGGCGCTCGGGTAGGCTGACATCCAATGGGCGACGCAGGCGAGATGCTGCCGATCTGGATCGGCCTCGGCGTCTTCATGGCGCTGCCCTTCCTCGCGCTCGGCGCCTTCATCAAGCAGATCTGGTTCCCCGTCGGCTTCGCGATCGTCGGCTCGGGCATCTGGATCTACGGCCTCGGCCTCGGCGGCTACCTCGCCGCCGCCGTCGGCGGCGTGGTCGGGGCCCTGATCGGGCACCTGATCTACCGGCGCCGCGCCGCGCGCGGGACGATCTTCCGCCACCACCCCGACCCGAAGCCCGGAGAAGACCCCCAGTGACCGACATCGTCGAGCGCTCCATCGACACGATCCGCACGCTCGCGATGGACGGGGTGCAGAAGGCCAACTCGGGCCACCCCGGCACGGCGATGGCGCTGGCCCCGATCGCCTACCTCTACTACCGCGAGTACCTGCGCCACGACCCCGCCGACCCGCACTGGCCGGGACGCGACCGCTTCGTGCTGTCGCCGGGGCACGCCTGCATCCTCCAGTACTCCGCGCTGCACCTCGCGGGCTACGGCATCTCCCTCGACGACCTCAAGGCGTTCCGGCAGTGGGGCTCGATCACGCCCGGCCACCCCGAGGCGGGGCACACCCCCGGCATCGAGACGACCACGGGCCCGCTCGGACAGGGCATCGGCAACGCCGTCGGCTTCGCGCTCGCCGAGCGCATGCTGGCCGCCCGCTACAACCGGCCGGGCCACGAGATCGTCGACCACCGCGTGCTCGGCATCTGCTCGGACGGCGACCTGATGGAGGGCGTCGCCCAGGAGGCCGCCTCCCTGGCCGGCCACCTCGCCCTCGGCAAGCTGACGTTCGTCTACGACGACAACCGCATCACGATCGAGGGCGACACCGGCCTCGCCTTCTCCGAGGACGTCGCCGCGCGCTTCGCATCGCTCGGCTGGCACACGCAGCGCCTCGAGGACGGCTGGACCCTCGACGACGTGCGCGCCGCCCTCGACGCCGCGATCGCGGAGACCGGCAAGCCGTCCCTGATCGTGCTGCGCACCCACATCGCCCCCGGCGCGCCGACCAAGCAGGACACGGCCGAGGCGCACGGCGCCCCGCTCGGCGAGGAGGAGATCCGCCTCACGAAGGCCGCCTACGGCTGGCCCGAGCACGAGCAGTTCCTGGTGCCCGACGAGGTCGCCGAGCACATGGACGCCACGGCCCGCGGCCGCGAGCTGCAGGCCGAGTGGGAGGCGCGGATGGCCGCCTACCGCGCGGCGCACCCCGAGCTCGCGACCGAGCTCGAGCGCGTGCTCGCGGGCGAGCTGCCCGACGGCTGGGACGCCGACCTGCCCGTCTTCGAGGCCGACCCGAAGGGCATCGCCTCGCGCGTCGCGTCGGGCAAGGCGATCAACGCGCTGGCCGCCCGCGTCCCGGAGCTCGTCGGCGGCTCCGCCGACCTCGCCCCGTCGAACAACACGCACATCGCCGACGGCCTCAGCGTCTCCGACCGCGACTTCGCGGCCCGCAACCTGCACTTCGGGATCCGCGAGCACGGCATGGGCGCCGTCCTCAACGGGATGGCCCTGCACGGCGGCTTCCGGGTGTTCGGGGCGACGTTCCTCGTCTTCTCCGACTACATGCGCGGCGCGGTCCGCATCGCCGCGCTGTCGGGGCTGCCCGTCACCTACGTCTGGACGCACGACTCGGTCTACGTCGGCGAGGACGGCCCGACGCACCAGCCGGTCGAGCACCTGATGGCGCTGCGCGTGATCCCCAACCTCGTCGTGCTGCGCCCCGCCGACGCCAACGAGACCGTGGAGGCCTGGCGCGTCGCCCAGACGCACCGCAGCGGGCCGGTGGCGATCGTGCTCTCGCGCCAGAACCTGCCGACCCTCGACCGCGCCGAGCTCGCCCCCGCTGCCGGGCTGGCCCGGGGCGCCTACGTGCTCGCCGACGCCCCGTCGGGCGCGCCCGACGCGATCGCCATCGCCACGGGCTCCGAGGTCTCGCCCGCGCTGGCCGCCCGCGACCTGCTCGCCGCCGAGGGCGTCGGGCTGCGCGTCGTCTCGATGCCCTCGTGGGAGCTCTTCGCCGCGCAGGACGCCGCCTACCGCGAGTCCGTCCTGCCCGCGGCCGTCGCCCGCCGCGTCTCCGTCGAGGCCGGCGTCACGCAGGGCTGGGAGCGCTGGATCGGCTCCGCGGGGGCAGCGGTCGGCATCGACCGCTACGGCGCTTCGGCGCCCGGCGGCGTGGTCGGCGAGCAGCTCGGCATGACCGCGGAGGCCGTCGCCGCGGCGGTGCGCAGCCTGGGCTGACGCGCGGGCGCCGGCTGTGCCACGATACCGGCAGCACGCCCCCTGGAGGATCCCGAATGGCCGACCACGCTGACCACCATCACCACGCCGCGCCGGCGAAGCCGAACGCGAGCACGATGATGGGCTTCGGCCTGTTCGCGGGCATCGCCGCGATCCTGGTCGCGCTGGTCGCCGTGGTCCGGGGCGGCGCGATGCTCGATATCGGCGCCATCCTGGGCGTCGCCTCGATCGCCATCGCGGTCCTCGCGGTCATCGCCGGCAAGGCCAAGGGCTGGCCGACGCGCGGCTTCCTCGTCTGCGTGCTGCTCGGCGGCGTCGCCATCGCGACGTGGGCCGTGATGGGCGTCTGGATCGGCGCGTAGCGCCGCCGCCGGATCAGGCCCGCACGTCGATCTCGCCGGCGGTCGCCAGCGCGAGCGTGCAGTCGGCGCCGCCGACCTCCAGCGTGATCACCCCCGCGAGCTCGTCGACCGCGGCCACCCGCGCCGTGGCCCCGGGCCTGAGGCCGCGCTCGGCGAGGTAGCGCAGGAGGCGCGGATCGCGGTCGGAGACGCGCAGGATCTCCACGCGGGCGCCGGGCTCGGCGTCGGCGAGCCGCCGCGACGGGTCCGCGGGGACGGTGCCGTCGCGGGCGGGGATCGGGTCGCCGTGCGGGTCGCGGACGGGCTGGCCGAGCGCCGCCGCGATGCGGTCCTCGAGGCCCTCGGAGATGACGTGCTCGAGGCGGTCGGCCTCGGCGTGCACCTCCTCCCACGACATCCCGAGCTCCTCGACGAGGTAGAGCTCGAGCAGGCGGTGGTGGCGCAGGATCTCGAGCGCGACGGCCTCGCCCTTCGGGGTCAGCACGACGCCGCGGTAGGGCTCGTGCTCGACGAGCCCGGCCTGGTCGAGCTTCTTCATCATCCCGGTCACCGACGCGGTGGAGACGGCGAGCCGGTCGGCGAGCGCCTGCGTCTGCACGGGGGCGCCGTCCGAGGCCTCGGCGATCTGGTGGATCGCCTTCAGGTAGTCCTCGATCGCGGGGCTGTACTGGCGGGCGCTCGTGGCCATGCGCGAAGCCTACCCGCCGCCTAGGGCCCGGCGACGAGCCGCCGCACGACCTCGATCCGCGGCGCCACGGACGCCGGGTCGATCCACTCGTCGGGGCCGTGGTCGCCGCCGCCGACGGGCCCGAGCCCGTCGACCGTGGGGACGCCGATGCTCGAGGACCACGAGCCGTCGGAGGCGCCGGCTGCGGTCTGCTCGCGGGCGGGGGCGCCGACCGCGGCGAGCAGCTCGAGGGTGCGCTCGGCGAGCGCCGGGTCGCGGTCGAGGGGCGGGAAGCCCGGCTCGTCGGAGCGCCGCACCGCGACGCCGTCGTGGTCGGCGAAGCGCCCGAGCTCGGCCACCGCCCAGGCCAGGTCCGCGGCGGTGGCGGCGCGCAGGTCGACCGTGAGGGTGGCGTGCCCGGGGACGGTGTTCAGGCCGAGGCCGCCGTTGAGCTGCGTGACGGTGGCCTGTACGCCGGGCCGGCCGGCGTGCAGCCGCTCCTCGATCCGCAGGGCCTCGCGCACGAGCGCCATCAGGGCGGAGCGGCCCTCCTCGCGCTCGGTGCCCGCGTGCGCGTCGCGGCCGACCGCCTCGAGGGTCAGCCAGGTGCAGGCCTTGCGCGCGGTCACGATCGACCCGTCGGCGCGGCCGCACTCGAGGCACAGCGCGCGGTCGGCGCCGCGCCACTCGTCGAGGCAGGCGGGCGCCCAGGAGCGCGCCTCCTCGTCGGGGACGCGCCAGAGCTCCGCCGTGCCGTGGGCGCCGGCGGGGTCGCGGGCGAGCTCGGCGAGGGCGGCGAGCCCGACCAGGAGGCCGCCGCGCATGTCGGCGACGCCGGGTCCCAGCACGCGCCCGTCGCGCTCGACCAGCGGGCGCGCGGCGGCGGTGCCCGCCGGGTAGACCACGTCGTGGTGGCCGATCAGGAGGGTGCGGCCCGCGCCCGCACCGCGCGTCGAGGCGACGACCAGGGGGCCCTCGGGGGTGGGGCGGACCTCGACGGCGAGCCCGTCGTCGGCGGCCCAGCCGGCGAGGAGCTCGGCGGAGCGGGCGAGGCCGGCGAGGTCACCCGTCTGGGCGTCGACGGCGCAGAGCGCGGCGAGCCGCTCGCCGAAGCCGTCGGGCAGGCCGTGCACCTCAGGCCCCGACCACGCGGACGGGCTCCTGGCCCGCCACCTCGACGACGTCGCCGTCCGCGAGCGTGCGGCCGCGGCGCTCCTCGACCGCGCCGTTGACGGTGACGCCGCCCGCGGCCAGCAGGGCCTTGGCGTCGCCGCCCGTGTCGGCCAGGCCGGCGAACTTCAGGAGCTGGCCCAGCGCGATTCCGCCGGGGCGGACCTCGACGTCGCGCACGCGGCTAGCCGTGCGAGCAGCTGGTGCAGCCGCCGCCCGCGGAGGCGGTGACGGCCTCCTCGCCCTCGGCCTCCTCGCCCTCCTTGAGCTGGAAGGACGAGCCGCAGCCGCAGCCGGCGACCGTGTTGGGGTTGGTGATCGAGAAGCCGGTGCCGTTGAGCCCGTCGACGAAGTCGATGTCGGCGCCGTGCAGGTACGGCAGGGAGAACGGGTCGACGAGCACGGTGACGCCGTGCGCCTCGATCACCTCGTCGCCGTCCTGCGCGCCCGTGTCGAAGCCGAGCGCGTACTGGAAGCCGGAGCAGCCGCCGCCCTGGACCGCGACGCGCAGCGCCGTCAGCTCGGGGTCGTCCTCGGCGGCGAGGAACTCCCGGACCTTGTCGGCGGCCTTCTCGGTGATGGTGATCATCTGCATGTCCCGATTCGCGCGGGGGGTGCCTGCGGTTTTCGCCGGCCCCCGCATTGTGCCTGCACCCACGCCAACGCGGCAAGCGCCCCCCGCATTCCCGTCAGCGGGCGCTTGTGACACGCGCGCGGGGGGTGTCGTGGCCCGGCAAGCGGCGTAGCGACGCGCCCTTGCGGCATTCGGCACGATCGTGCGGCCACGGGGTTTGTGGCAGACGCGGCGGCCCTGCTACGGTTGCGAGGCCGGTGGCATGGGGCGCCGGCCGTGACCGCGACCGCCGGAGAACCGTGCTCGGAGACTGGGCCTCCTATCTCGTCTACCTGCTCTTCGCGGCGGCAATCGCGGGGAGCCTCCTGGCGGGGTCCTTGGCGTGGTCGCGCTTCTTCCACCGCCGCCTGCGCCCCGGCGTCAACAAGTCGCGCGCCTTCGAGTCGGGCGTCTCCGACGGCACCTTCCAGCCGTCGAACTTCTCGGTCAACTACTACCTGACCGCGATGCTCTTCATCGTCTTCGACATCGAGATCGTGTTCCTGTACCCGATCGCCGTGAACCTCGACATGCTCGGCGTGTTCGGCCTGATCGAGCTGGCGATCTTCGTCGCGATCCTCGGCGTCGGCTACGTCTACATCTGGCGGAAGGGGGCCCTCGAGTGGCACTGAGGCCCGACGAGCCCCACGAGCGACCCGTCGCCGCGCCGCCCTCCGTGGCGCCGCCGCCCGGCGCCGTGGTGATCCCGCCCGCGCAGGTGCGCCGCTCCCTGCGCTCGACCGACCTCGACGGCGTCGTCATGACGACCACCGTCGAGAAGGTCTTCAAGATGGCGACCGCCAACTCGATGTGGCCGTTCGGCTTCGGCCTCGCCTGCTGCGCGATGGAGATGATCGCGATGATCTCCAGCGCCCGCTACGACGTCGCCCGCTTCGGCTCCGAGGTCGTGCGCGCGACGCCGCGCCAGTCCGACCTGATGATCGTGTCGGGCCGCGTCGCCCACAAGATGGCCGAGCCGATCCGCCAGCTCTACGAGCAGATGCTCGAGCCCAAGTACGTGATGGCGATGGGCGCCTGCTCCTCGACCGGCGGCATGTTCTCGAACTACTCGATCCTGCAGGGCGTCGACAAGATCGTCCCCGTCGACGTCTACGTGCCCGGCTGCCCGCCGCGCCCCGAGGCCGTGATGGAGGGCCTGATGGTGCTGCAGCAGCGCATCAAGTCGGGCATCCCATCGGCCTCCCTGCAGCAGGAGACGCAGTCGTGAGCGACGCCCTCCTGCAGGTCAACTCGCCCACGTGGGGCGAGCCCGACCACGCCGCCGCCGACCGCCTCGAGGCCGCGCTCGGCCAGGGCGTCGTCGAGCGCCGCGTCGAGCACCGCGGCGAGCTCACGCTCGACGTCCCCGTCGAGCGGCTGCCCGACGTCTGCCGGCACCTGCGCGACGCGGAGGGCTACGACCTGCTCTCGTCCGTGACCGGCGTCGACTACCTCGGCTACGAGGGCGAGGTCGCCGGCTACTGGGGCGGCGGCGCCGACGGCCGCGACCTCAACCGCTCCGCTTCGGCCGGCAAGCGCGCCGTGCCCGAGGCGCCCGGCCCCAAGCGCTTCGGCGTGTCCGTGACGCTGGCGAAGGTGCTGACCGTCGCGGACGGCGACCACCGCCGCCTGCGCGTGCGCGTCTGGGTCGACGAGGGCGAGGCCGTGCCGACGCTGACCGGGGTCTACCCGTCGGCCGACTTCCACGAGCGCGAGGCGTGGGACCTGCTCGGGATCGAGTTCGCCGGGCACCCGAACCTGCGCCGCATCCTGATGCCGGAGGACTGGGGCGGCCACCCCCAGCGCAAGGACTACCCGCTGGGCGGCGAGCCCGTCCAGTTCTCGGACGAGGTGTAGGGGATGGCGGCGACCGAGGCCCCGAAGACCTGGCCGAAGCTCGAGGTGCTGCGGCCCGTGCCCAGCGAGCTGCACCCGGAGACGGACAACCCGGACCTGCTCGAGATCAACCTCGGCCCGAACCACCCGTCGACGCACGGCGTGCTGCGGCTCGTGACGACGCTCGACGGCGAGATCGTCGTCGGCCTCAAGTGCGAGATCGGCTACGTCCACACCGGCATCGAGAAGAACATCGAGCAGAAGACGTACTGGAAGGCGATCCCGTACGTGCCGCGGATGGACTACCTGTCCTTCTTCAGCGGCGAGACCGCCTTCTGCATGGCCGTCGAGAAGGCGCTCGAGCTCGAGGTGCCGCGCCGGGCCGAGTGGATCCGCGTGCTCTTCCAGGAGCTCGCGCGGCTGCACTCGCACCTGATCTTCCTCGGCACGGGGTCCGTCGACCTCGGCGGCATCGCGCTGCTCTTCTACTGCTTCCGCGCCCGCGACGAGGTGCTCGACCTGTTCGAGATGGTCACCGGCCAGCGCATGCACCCGCGCTACTGCCAGGTCGGCGGCGTCGCCGAGGACCTGCCGCGGGGCTTCGAGCCGAAGTGCCGCGAGATGATCGCCTTCATGCGCGACCAGGTCGACCAGTACGACGAGCTGATCGCGGCCAACCCGATCTGGAGCCAGCGCACCAAGGGCATCGGCGTCCTGCCGCCCGACTTCGCGCTGCAGATGGGCATGACCGGGCCGAACCTGCGCGCCTCGGGCGTGCCCTACGACCTGCGCACCGCCAACGGCGGCTACGGCGCCTACCGGGAGATCGGCTACACGCCCGTCACCGAGCAGGCGGGCGACACGCACGCCCGCTTCCGCGTCCGCATCGAGGAGATGCGCGCGTCGCTCGACGTGATCGAGAAGGTCCTCGACGGCATCCCGGAGGGCCCCGTGATCGCCGACGACCGCAAGGTCGTGCTGCCGCCGCGCCACGAGCTGCACACCTCGATGGAGTCCCTGATCCACCACTTCAAGCTGGTCACCGAGGGCTTCACCGTCCCGGCCGGCGAGGTCTACGCGCCGATCGAGTCGGCCCGCGGCGAGTTCGGCTTCCACCTGGTCTCCGACGGAGGCCCGAAGCCCTGGCGCGTGCGGCTGCGCAGCCCCTCGCTGGTGCTCCTGCAGTCGCTCGCGGCCCTCTGCCAGGGCGTCTACCTGGCCGACCTGATCGCGATCCTCGCCTCCATCGACCCCGTCCTGGGGGACGTCGACCGCTGATGGCCGACCTCTACGACCAGATCCAGGCGGAGATCGCCAAGTACCCGGACCGCCGCGGCGCGATCCTGCCCGCCCTGCGCCACGCGCAGGAGCACTACGGCTGGCTGTCGCCCGAGGCGATCGAGGCCGTCGCGGAGGCGCTCGACCTGTCGCCCGCGCGCTGCGTGGCCGTCGCCTCGTTCTACGACATGTTCTTCCTGCAGCCCGTCGGCGAGCACGTCGTCGAGGTCTGCACCAATCTGTCCTGCGCGCTGGTCGGCTCCGACCAGGTCCTGCGCCGCTTCGAGGACGAGCTCGGCGTGCGCGCCCCCGGCACCTCCGAGGACGGCTGCATCACGCTGCGGCGCGTCGAGTGCCTCGGCGGCTGCGGCTGGGGCCCGGTCGTGTCCGTCGACGAGGAGTACCAGGAGCACTTCAAGCCCGAGGACGTCGGCCCGCTCTGCGAGCGGCTGCGCGCCTCCCGACCCACCGAGAGCCATGCCTGAGGGACCCACCTTCGCGCCCCCGACCGACCAGTCCATCCTGCTGCCCTTCGCCGGCACGCGCCGCGAGATCGCGGAGTACGAGGCGCACGGCGGCTACCAGTCGCTGCGCAAGGCGGTCGGCATGACGGGCGAGCAGCTCGTCGAGGAGATGATCGCCTCGAACCTGCGCGGACGCGGCGGCGCCGGCTTCCCGGCCGGCCGCAAGGCCTCGTTCCTCGCGCCGGGCGGCGAGCGCTACCTGGTGATCAATGCCGACGAGTCCGAGCCGGGCACGTTCAAGGACCGCGAGATCATCCTGCGCAACCCGCACATGCTGATCGAGGGCATCCTCATCTACCTGTGGATGATCCGGGGCACCGCCGCCTACATCTACATCCGCGGCGAGTACCACAAGGAGGCCGCGATCCTCGAGGGCGCGATCGCGCAGGCGCGCGAGCAGGGCTACGTCGGGTCGCCGCTGCTCGGCACCGACTACGTGCCCGAGGTCTACGTGCACCGCGGGGCGGGCGCCTACATCTGCGGCGAGGAGACGGCGCTGCTCTCGTCGCTCAACGGCGACCGCGGCCAGCCGACGGCGAAGCCGCCGTTCCCCGCCGTCTCCGGCGCCTTCAAGAAGCCGACGCTGCTCAACAACGTCGAGACCGTGGCCACCGTGCCCGTGATCCTCGGGATGGGCGGCGCCGCCTACGCGGGCATCGGCACCGAGCAGTCGACGGGCACCAAGATGTTCTCGCTGTCGGGCCACGTCCGCCATCCGGGCAACTACGAGATGCCGCTGTCGGCCACCTACCGCGACCTGATCGAGGGCCAGGGCGGGGGGCTGCCGGAGGGCCGCACCCTGAAGGCGTTCGTGCCGGGCGGCTCCTCGATGCCGATCCTGATGCCGAACCAGCTTGACACCGGCCTCTCCTTCGAGGCCGTCGTGGCCGCCGGCTCGATGGCCGGCTCCGGGGCCGTGATCGTCGTCGACGACCGCACCTGCATGGTGCGCTTCGCCCTGCGCACAGCCGAGTTCTACATGCACGAGTCGTGCGGCAAGTGCACGCCGTGCCGCGAGGGCACCCGCTGGATCACGGAGCTCCTGCGCAAGCAGGAGGCCGGCCTCGGCTCGAGCGAGGAGATCGACCTCCTGCTCGACATCTGCGACCGGGTCGAGGGCAACTGCCTGTGCGTGCTCGGCGACGCCTGCGCGATGCCCGTGCGCAGCCACATCCGCAACTTCCGGGAGGAGTTCGAGGAGCACGCCCGCCTCGGCCGCTGCCCCTGCCCCGACGACGCGCCGATGAGCGAGCTCTACCCGCCGCTCCTGCGCGCGCCCCTGCCGATGGTGGCCGCCACGTGAGCACCACCGAGCCGGCGGTCGAGACCGTCACCCTCACGATCGACGGGCGCGAGCTGACCGTGCCGAAGGGCACGCCGCTCGTGGTCGCCGCCGCCGAGGGCGTCGGGGTCGAGATCCCCGTCTTCTGCTACGAGCCGCGGCTCGGGCCGCCGATCGGCGCCTGCCGCATGTGCCTCGTGGAGATCGAGGGGGCCCCGAAGCTGCAGGCCGCCTGCACCCTGAGCTGCGCCGACGGCATGGTCGTGCGCACCGCCGAGGCCTCCGCGCAGGCCAAGGAGGCGCAGGACGCGGTCCTCGAGTTCATCCTGCTCAACCACCCGCTCGACTGCCCCGTCTGCGACAAGGGCGGCGAGTGCCCGCTGCAGGACCTGACCTTCCGCTACGGGCCGGGCTCGACGCGGATGACGCTGCCGAAGCGCACCTACGAGAAGCCGCTGCCGATCTCGCCCTCGATCGTGCTCGACCGCGAGCGCTGCATCCTCTGCTACCGCTGCACCCGCTTCTCCTCCGACGTCGCCGAGGACGGCGAGCTGGTGGCCCGCGAGCGCGGCGCGCAGAGCGTGATCGCCACCTTCGACGAGAAGCCGTACGCCAACGCCTTCTCCGGCAACGTCACCGAGCTGTGCCCCGTGGGCGCGCTCCTGCCGACCGCCTACCGCTTCAAGGCGCGCCCCTGGGAGATCGTCAACGTGCCGACGGTCTGCACGGGCTGCGCGACCGGCTGCAACACCTGGTCGACCCTGCGCGAGGGCAAGGTCGAGCGGATCCTCTCCCGCAACCACCCCGAGGTCGACGAGGGCTGGCTCTGCGACAAGGGCCGCTTCGCCCGCTACGAGCCGCGCGATGAGCGCATCAGCCAGCCGCTCGAGCGCGGCCCGGCCGGCCTCGCGCCCGCGGCCTGGGACGACGCCCTGCGCACCGCGGCCCAGCGCCTGCGCCACCACTCGGCGGCCGACGGCCCCGGTGCGGTGGCGATCCTGACCGGCGGCAACCTCACCAACGAGGAGGCGCTCGGCTGGAGCCGCATCGCCGGCGACCTCGGGGCCCGGACCGCCTCGGCGCCCCTCGCCGCGCCCGCCGCGCTCGAGCTCGTCGACCCGTACGCCGCGACCCTCGCCGCCGTCGAGGGCGCCGACCTCGTCGTCGTGATCGGCGACCAGGAGCCGGCCGACCGCGCCGGCACCCTCGACCTGCGCATCCGCAAGGCGCGCCGCGCCGGCGCGCACCTCGCGATCGTCGGCCCGGGCGGCACGAGCCTCGAGCCGGACGCCCGCACCTTCCTGCGCACCGTCCCGGGCGCGGGCTCCACGGCCCTCGCCGCGCTGGTCGCCGCCGCCCTCGAGACGGGCGGCGAGCGCGTCCGCGCCGACGCGAGCGCCGCGGGCGGGGTGGAGGAGCTGGCCGGCCAGGCCGGCGCCGACGCGGCCGCCGTGCGCGCCCTCGGCGACGCCCTCGCCCATGCGCAGCGCCCCGTCCTCGTCGTCACCGACGCGGTCGCCGCCGCCGAGCTCGCGCACGCGGGCTGGGCGCTCGGCCTCGACCGCGCGGACGACGGCGGCATCGTGCCCCTGCCGGTCGGCGCCAACGAGCGCGGCGAGCGCGCCGTCGGCCTCGTCGGCGGCTGGGACGAGATCCTGCCCGCGCTCGAGGCGGGGGAGATCACGGCGATCGCCTTCGTCGGCTGCGACCCGGTCGTCGAGGGACCCGACGGCGAGCGCTGGCAGATGGCCCTCGCCCAGGCCCCGGTGGTGATCGCGGTCGCCGCCTTCACGAACGGCGTCACCTCGCAGGCCCAGGTCGTCCTCCCGCGCGACACCCAGCACGAGCGCGAGCGAGGGGCGCACCCGCTGGACGCGGCCCCCGAGGGTGGTGGCGC
>JBEGMS010000006.1:0-5124 GCA_041182985.1 Actinomycetota bacterium | reverse complement strand
CCTGCGATCTAGCCCTGCGCCTCGAGGTAGGCGCGCTTCGCGAGCACGCCCACGAGGTGCTGCTTGTACTCGGTCGAGCCGTCGAGGTCCGACGTGGGGCTGAGCCCCTCGCCGGCCGCCGCGGCGGCCTCGTCGACCGAGGCGCCGCCGTTGATGGCGGCCTCGAACCCCGTCACGCGCGCCGGCCGGTCGCCGACGCCGGTCGCCGCGGCGCGGACGCCATCCGGCCCGATCGCGACGCCCACGCCCACGATCGACCAGTCGATCGCGCGGCGGTGGAACTTCGCGTAGGCGGACTGCGCGTTGCCCTTCGGCAGGCGGACCTGCGTGATGATCTCGTCGTCCGCGAGGGACGTCGTCAGGTAGCTCGTGATCAGGTCGCCGATCTCGATCCGGCGCTCCCCGCCCGGGCCCCGCGCGATCACGGAGCCGCCGACGGCGAGGATCGCCGCGGGCAGGTCACCGTGCGGGTCGGCGTGCGCGAGCGAGCCGCCGATCGTGCCGCGGCCCCGGATCACGAGGCTGCCCACGCCGCTCGCGGCCTGGGCCACGACGCGGCAGTGCTCCCCGATCAGGGGGTCGGAGGCGACCGCGCGGTGCGTGGTCATCGCCCCCACGGCGATCTCGTCGCCGTCCTCGCAGACGCCGACCAGCTCGGCGACGCCGCCGAGGTCGACGACGGCGCCGGGCGCCGCCAGCCGCAGCCGCATCATCGGCAGGAGCGACTGGCCGCCCGCGAGCGGGCGGGCCCCCGCCGCGACGGCGGCGATCGCCTCGTCGATCGACGAGGCCTTCGTGTACTCGAGGGTCGAGGGGATCACGACTTCGCCTCCTGAATCACGTTCCAGACGCGCGCCGGCTGCAGCGGCATCTCGAGGTGCCGGACGCCGAGGCCCGAGAGGGCGTCGACGGCGGCGTTGACGATCGCCGACGAGGCGGCGATGGTGCCGGCCTCGCCGATGCCCTTGACCCCCATCGGGTTCGAGGGCGACGGCGTGGTCGTGCGGGCGAGGGTCATCGGCGGGACGTCCGCCGCGCTCGGGACGAGGTACTCGACGAGGGTCGGGGTCAGCATCTGCCCGTCCTCCCCGTACACGGTCTCCTCGTAGAGCGCCTGGCCGAGGCCCTGGATGATCCCGCCGTGGACCTGGCCGTCCACGATCATCGGGTTGATCACGTTGCCGCAGTCGTCGACCGCCGTGTAGTTGGCGATCTCGACGCGACCCGTCTCGGGGTCGATCTCGACCTCGCAGACGTGCGTCCCGAACGGGAACGTGAAGTTCGGGGGGTCGTGGAACGTCGTCGCCTCGAGCACCGGCTCGACGCCCTCCGGCATCGAGTTGGCGGCCCACGCGGCGCCGGCCAGCTCCTGGATCGTCTTGGCGCGGTCGGGCGAGCCCTTGACCTGCCACGACGTGCCCGTCCACTCGAGGTCGTCGACCGAGCACTCGAGCAGGTTGGCCGCGACGTCGCGGGCCTTCTCGCGCACCTTGCCGAGCGAGCGGTAGAGGGCGACGCCGCCGACGGCCAACGAGCGCGAGCCGTACGTGCCGAGGCCGTACGGCTGGAACGCCGTGTCGCCGTGGATGACCTCGACGTCCTCGAACGGGATGCCGAGCTCGGTCTGCACGATCTGCGACCAAGAGGTCGCGTGGCCCTGGCCGTGCGGCGAGGTGCCCGTGATGACCGTGGCCTTGCCCGTCGGGTGCAGGCGCACCGTGGAGTGCTCCCAGCCCGGGGCGCCGATGCCGATCGCGGCGGTCACCGCGGACGGCGCGAGGCCGCAGACCTCGACGTACGTCGAGAGCCCGATGCCGCGGTAGCGCCCGTTCGCCTCGGACTCGGCGCGGCGGGCGGCGAAGCCCGCGTAGTCGGCGAGGCGCAGGGCCTCGTCGAGCGTCGCGTCGTACGCGCCCGAGTCGTAGACGAGGCCCGTGCTCGAGCTGTACGGGAACTGCTCCGGCTTGATGAAGTTGACGCGGCGCACCTCCGCCGCATCCATGCCGAGGTCGTCGGCGATCGCGTCCATCAGGCGCTCGATCCCGTGCGTGGCCTCCGGGCGGCCGGCGCCGCGGTAGGCGTCGGTCGGCGTCGTGTTCGTGAACGCCTGCCGCATCCGGATCGAGATGTTCTGGATGTCGTAGCAGCCCGGGACCATGAACACCGTGAGGTGCGAGATCGACGGGGTCAGGAGCTGGTGGTACGCGCCGTTGTTCTGGATCGCGTCGAACTTGAGGGCGACGATCCGGCCGCTCTCGTCCACGCCGGCCGTGTAGTACTGGACCTGGTCGCGGCCGTGGATCGTGGCCACCGCGTTCTCGGAGCGGTCCTCGATCCACTTGACCGGGACGCCCATGACGCGCGAGGCCGAGCAGACCGCGAACTCCTCGCGGTACGTGTTGAGCTTGGCGCCGAAGCCGCCGCCCACGTCGGGCGTGACCACGCGCACCTTCGCCTCGGACGTGCCGCAGACGAAGCTGATGAACGTGCGCACGAAGTGCGCGACCTGCGTCGAGGTGTAGAGCGTGACCTCGCCCGTCGACTGCTGCCAGTCGCCGATGCAGCCGCGGGTCTCCATCGGCATCGGGGTGACGCGCTGGTTGACGACGCGCAGCTCGACGGTGCGCGCCGCGCCCTGCATCGCCGCGTCGAAGCCCTCGGTCTCGTGGACGAGGGTGGCCGCCGCGTTGTCCGGGTACTCGGAGTGCACGAGCGGCGCGCCGTCGGCGAGCGCCGCCTCGGCGTCGCAGACGACCGGCAGGGGGTCGTAGTCGACGTGCACGAGGTCGGCGCCGTCGCGGGCGATGTAGCGGTCGTCCGCGATCACGATCGCGACGGGCTCGCCGACGTAGCGGACCTCGTCCCGCGCGAGCAGGGGCTGCTCGGGCTGGCGCACGTCCGAGCCGGGCGGGTTGGAGGCGCTGAGGACGCCCGTCTCCGCCGGCAGGGTGGCATGGGTCAGCACGCGGTGGACGCCCGGCAGGGCCTCCGCCGCCGCGGTGTCGATGCCCTTCACCTTCGCGTGCCCGAACGGCGAGCGCACGAACACCGCGTGCAGCATGCCCGGCAGGCGCAGGTCGTCGACGTAGCGGCCCTCGCCCGTGACGAACTTGCGGTCCTCCTTGCGCAGGACGGCCTCGCCGATCCCGCCGCCGGTCTTCCTCTCGACAGTCGCCATGGTCAGCTCCTCGCCATCTGGTCGGCGGCGCTGCGGACGGCCGCCACGATGTTCTGGTAGCCGGTGCAGCGGCAGAGGTTGCCCTCGAGCGCCTCGCGGATCTCCTCGTCCGTGGCGTTCGGGTTCTGCTCGATCACGCCGAGCCCGGTCATCATCATCCCCGGCGTGCAGAAGCCGCACTGCAGGCCGTGGTTCTCGTGGAAGGCCTGCTGGATCGGGTGCAGCTCGCCGCCCTCCGCGAGGCCCTCGACGGTGCGCACCGCGCGGCCGTCGGCCTGCACGGCCAGCACCGAGCAGCTGAGGACGGGCTCGCCGTCCAGGTGCACGGTGCAGCAGCCGCAGGTCGACGTGTCGCAGCCGATGTGCGTGCCGGTCAGGGTCAGCTGCTCGCGCAGGAAGTGCACGAGCAGCGTCCGCGGATCGACCTCCGCGGTGTGGGCCGTGCCGTTGACGGTCACGGTGATGGTCTGGCCCATCCTGTGGAAACCTCCTCCCACCCCGGGCACCCGGGGCCTTGGCCGGTGATCCTAATACGACACCGTCCGAAAGGGAATGCCGGGATTCCCGGATCCGGCAGGCCAGGCGCGACGGGCCTTCCGGGTCGCGGCAGGCCCGTCGCGCCCCCGGTTCCCTACGCTGCCGGGGATGGCCGCCGTCCCCCCGGCCCCGGTCGCCCCCGCCGAGCGCGAGCACGCCGTCGACGTCCTGCGCGGCCTCGCCCTGCTGGGCATCGTGGTCGTCAACATGGAGTTCTACGCGCAGCCGATCGAGAGCGGCTGGATGGCGTCCGTGGGCGGCCTCGACGGTGCGGCCCGCTGGCTGTCGATCGCGGTCTTCCAGGCCAAGAGCTACCTCGTCTTCTCGCTGCTCTTCGGCTACGGCCTCGGCATCCAGCTGGCCCGCTCCGCGGCCTCCGGTGCGCCGCTCGGCCGCCGCTACGCACGCCGGATGATCGGCCTCTTCATCCTCGGCACGCTGCATGCGGTGCTCCTCTTCGCCGGCGACATCCTGATGGCGTACGCCGTCCTCGGCGCCCTGCTCTGGCCGTTGCGCCGCACGCGCGAGCGCGAGCTCCTGTTCGTGGCCGGCGCCCTGGCCGCGCTGACCGCGCTCGGCGCGCTCCTGCTCGGCGCCGCGACGTCCCTGAAGGGCGGCCTCGCGGCGACCGTCCCCGACACGGGCGCGGCGGTCCGGGCGATCGCCGAGGGCACGCTCGGGGAGCAGATCGCGCAGCGCGTCAGCGACCTCGGCACCGCCCAGACCGTCGTCTTCCTCATCCAGGGCCCGATGGTGGCCGCCGCCTTCCTCGTCGGCCTGCTGCTCGCCCGCCGGGGGCTCCTCGCCGACCCGGCCGCGCACCGCGCGCTGCTCCGGCGCATCGCGGTGATCTGCCTGCCGATCGGGCTCGCCGGCGGTGCGCTCGCCGCGACCCTGATCGTGGTCGTCGGCGACGAGGCCTCGGGCGTCGGCCTCGCGCTCCAGTTCATCCTGGCGCCGTTCTCGAGCCTCGGCTACGTGGCGGGCGTCGCGCTGCTCGTGGCGAGCGGCCGGCTGGCCGCGCCGTTCGCCCGCATCGGCGCCGCCGGGCGGATGTCCCTGACCGTGTACCTCGGCGAGTCGATCGTCGCGGCCGTCCTGTTCACCGGCCTCGGCGGCGGGCTCTACGGCCGGGTCGAGCCCGCCCTCGGGCTCCTGATCGCCTTCGCGACCTGGCTCGGCTTCCTCGTCTTCGCCGCCGTCTGGTGGCGGGCGTTCCGGTTCGGGCCCTTCGAGTGGCTCCTGCGCTCCTTCACCTACTGGCGCGTGCAGCCCCTGCGCCGGGCGCCGTAGCCCGCGCCCTGCTCTAGGCTTCCGCCCCGTGCCCGCGACCCGCGTGAATGTCGACGTTCCCGGCTCGTCCGCGAACCTCGGGCCCGGCTACGACTGCCTGGCCATCGCCCTGCCCC
>JBEGMS010000005.1:0-12355 GCA_041182985.1 Actinomycetota bacterium | reverse complement strand
CCGAGCACGGGCGCCGCATCGCGGTAGCTGAGCGGCGACTGCAGGTGGCGCGGCTCCTCCGCGTGCAGGCGGCTGCCGGCGAGCAGCTCGGTCAGGCGCGCGAGCGCCCAGCGGTACCCGGGGTAGGGCCGCGCCTCCCCCGCGGCCGGGTCGTAGGCGGACGGGTTGGCCGCGTACGCCTCCGCGTCGAGCGCGGCCAGGCCGACGAGGCACTCGAGGAGCGCGCGGGCGTCGTGCACGGCGAGCGCGGCCTGGGCCGTCACGAACGAGCTCTGCCCGATCAGCGGCAGCGCCTCGCCCTGGACGAGATCGACGTCGCCGATCAGGCCGATCACGAGATCGGCCAGCGGGGCGAGGTCCCCCATCCCGGTCACGCCGAGCATCCGCACCGGCGGCAGCGGGCCCGCGCCCAGGCGCTCGGCGATGACCTGCGCGACCTCGGGCCGCACGTTGCTGCGGCCGGCGGCGAGCTGGTTGAGCAGGCACAGCGCCGCGGCGCGCACCTCGTCGTCGGGGAGCGCCGGACCCTGCCCGGTCGCGTGCTCCCGCAGGAGACGCCGGTTGAAGGCGGCCGCAGCGTCGGCCGCCACCCCGCGCTCCTTGCGCGCCCCGACGCCGCGGGTCAGGCCGTACACGCCATCGCCGCGCGCGGCGATGCGCTCGGCGAACGCGCGGTTCGCCGCCATCCGCTCGGCGACGCCGGGGGCGAGCTCGACCCGGCCGGGCTCCCGCGCGGCGCGGACGAGCGCGTCGATGTCGAGGTCGCTCCCGCTCAGCACGATGTCCGCCATGGGACGGAAGGGTACGGCACCGGATGTCGCCTACCCTCCCCGTGTGCAGCCGCCCGCGGTGACCCTCGAGGGGTGCTCGAAGCGCTTCGGCGAGCGCCTCGCCCTGCGCAAGGCGACCCTCGCCGTGGAGCCCGGCGAGACGGTGGTCCTGCTCGGCCCCAACGGCGCCGGCAAGTCCACGCTCCTGCGCCTCGCCGCCGGCCTCCTGCGCCCCACCGCCGGCCACGCCCGGATCGACGGGGTCGACGCCGTCGACGCGCCGCGCGCCATGCGCGCCGGCATGGCCTACGCGGGCCACCGCAGCCAGCTCTACCGCGGGCTGACCGCGCGCGAGAACCTCGCGCTCCACGCGCGCCTGCACGGCCGCGCGCTCGACCTCGACGCGGCGCTCGCCGCCGTCGGGCTCGCCGACCGCGCCGACGAGCGGATCGACGGCTTCTCGCGCGGGATGCTGCAGCGCCTCGCGCTGGCCCGCGCGACGGCGCACGACCCGGTGCTCCTCCTGCTCGACGAGCCGGCCAGCGGGCTCGACGCCGACGGGCGCGCGCTGCTCGACGGCGCGCTCATGGACGGGCACGGACGGCGCACGCAGCTCGTGGCCAGCCACGACGCGGACCTGCCGGCCCGCCTCGGCGCCCGCGCCGTCCGCCTCGACGCGGGGAGGCTGGCGTGATCGGCGCCGCCCTCGCCCTGGCCCGCGTCAAGCTGGTGCTCGAGCTGCGCCGCCGCGAGGTCGTGTTCGCGATGCTGCTCTTCGTCGCGGCGACGATCGTGATCGTGCACTTCGCGCTGCGCGCCGACGAGGGCGCCGGCCCCCGCGCCGCCGCCGGGATGCTGTGGGCCGCCGTCGTCTTCACCGCCGTCCTCGGCCTGCTGCGCGCCTTCGCCGCCGAGGCCGAGGAGGGCGCCCTCGACGCGCTGCTGCTCGCGCCCGTCGACCGCGCGGCGATCTGGCTCGGCTCGGCGCTCGCCCAGCTCGGGTTCCTGGTCGTCGTCGAGCTCGTGGCGGTGCCGCTCTGGTGGCTGCTCTTCTTCCAGGAGGGCGGCCCCGAGCCGCTCCCGGTGATCGCCGCGCTGCTCCTCGCGAACATCGGCATCGCGCTGGTCGGCACGCTCGCCGCCGGCCTCGCCCTGGGCGCCCGGACGCGCGACGTGCTCCTGCCCGTGCTGGTCCTGCCGCTCGCGATCCCGCTCGTCCTGGCCGGGGTGACGGCCACCTACGGGGCCTTCGGCGAAGAGGGAGGCGGGTTCGGACCGCTCGGGCCCCTCGGCTTTCTGGCACTCTACGACCTGATCTTCCTCGCGCTCGCGTGGGGGACATCGGAGCACCTGTTGGGAGACTGATGTGCGCGCCCTCGGCCGCCCCTCCACCACCGTCCCGCTGATCCTCAGCCTGATCCTCGTCCCGCTCACGGTCGTGCTCGCCTTCTGGTGGACCGGCGACGACATGGACCAGGGCTTCAGCCAGAAGATCTTCTACCTGCACGTGCCCGTCGCCCTGACCTCGTACGCGGCGTTCGGCTACGGGGCGGTCTGCGCCGCGCTGTACCTGTGGCGCCGCGACCCCGAATGGGACCTGCGCTCCTACGTCGGGGTGCACTCCGGCACGATCTTCGGCACGCTCGTGCTCCTGACCGGGCCGATCTGGGCGAAGGCCTCGTGGGGCGTCTGGTGGAACTGGGGCGACCGGCAGATCAACGTCTTCCTGATCCTGTTCCTCTACTACTGCGCGTACTTCATGCTGCGCTTCTCCCTCGACGAGGGCGAGCGGCGGCGCTCCGCCTCCGCCGTCTACGCCCTGCTCGGCGTCGGCCTGATCCCGCTCTCGTTTCTGGCCGTGCGGATCGCCGAGACGCTGATCCACCCGACGGTGTTCACGTCCTCGGGCGCGGCCATGCCCAACACGTTTCTCGTCACCTTCCTCGTCGGGCTCGCCGGGATGCTCAGCCTGATGGCGCTCCTGATGGCCGTCGAGCTGCGCGGCAAGCGCACCGCCATGCGCGTCCTGGAGCTCCAGCGCGCCGCCCGGGGGGAGGACGCATGACGCTCCGCGACGCCGTGCCCTACGTCGCCGCCGCGTACCTCGCGGTCTGGGTCGTGATCCTGCTCTACGTCGCCATCATCGGCCGCAAGCTCGGGCGCCTCGAGCGCCAGCTCGACGAGCTCGAGGGCCGGGGCGGCGAGCCGCGGCCGTGAGCGCCGCGCTCCGGCTCGGGACCCGCGGCTCCCCCCTCGCCCGCGCCCAGGCCGACCTCGCCGCCACCGCGCTGCGCGCCAGCGGGGTCGAGAGCGAGATCGTCGTGATCTCCACGCGCGGCGACGAGGCGCCCGCCGCCCCGCTCGCCGAGCTCGGGCCCGGCGCCTTCGCGAGCGCCCTCGAGGAGGCGCTGCTGGCCGGCGCGGTCGACGTCGCCGTCCACTCGGCGAAGGACCTCACGGGCGAGCAGCCCGCCGGCCTCGCCCTCGCCGCCTTCCTGCCCCGCGCCGACCCCCGCGACGCCTGGTGCGGCGCCGCCGCGTCGCTCGACGAGGTGCCCGCGGGCGCCCGCGTGGGCACCTCCTCCCTGCGCCGCTCCGCCCTGCTTCGGCGGCTGCGCCCCGACCTCGAGCTGGTGGCGATCCGCGGCAACGTGCAGACGCGCCTCGACCGCCGCGCGGCCGACGGGCTCGACGCGGTCGTGCTCGCCGCGTGCGGCCTCGAGCGGGTCGGCCTCGCCGACGAGATCGGGTTCCGGTTCGCCGCCGAGGCGCTGATGCCCGAGGCGGGCCAGGGCGCGATCGCCCTGCAGACCCGCAGCGGCGAGGAGGGCCTCGCCGCACCCGCCGACGATCTCGCGACCCACGGGGCCGTGCTCGCCGAGCGCGGCGTCACGCGCCGGCTCGGCGGCGGCTGCCGGGTGCCCGTCGCCGCGCACGCCCACCCGGTCGACGGCGGCTGGCGGCTCGCGGGCTGGGTCGGGGACCCGACGGGCGCGGAGGAGGCGCGGGCCGAGGCCACGGGCCCCGATCCCGCGCTGCTCGTCGACGACGTCGTCGCGGGCCTGCGCGAGGCCGGCGCCGACCGGCTGCTCGCGGAGGGCGGCGCATGACCGTGTTCCTCGTCGGCTCCGGGCCCGGCGACCCCGGCCTGATCACCGTCCGCGGCCTCGACCTCGTGCGTCGCGCCGAGGTCCTCGTCGTCGACCGGCTCGCCGGGCCCGAGCTGCCGCTCGAGGCGCCGGAGGGCTGCGTCGTGATCGACGCGGGCAAGGCCCCGGGCCGCGTCGCGATGACGCAGGACGAGATCAACGCCTGCCTCGTGGAGCATGGCCTGGCCGGCCGCTTCGTCGTGCGCCTGAAGGGCGGCGACCCATTCGTGTTCGGGCGGGGCTCGGAGGAGGCCGAGGCGCTGCACGCGGCCGGCGTCCCCTACGAGGTCGTGCCGGGGGTCTCCAGCGCGATCGCCGCGCCGTCCGCGGCGGGCGTGCCCGTCACGCACCGCGGCCTCGCCACGCACGTGACCATCGTGACCGGGCACGAGGACCCGGCCAAGCCCGAGACCCAGACCGACTGGGCGTCCCTCGCCCGCGCCGGCGGCACGCTCGTGCTGCTGATGGGCGTCGGCCGGCTGGCCGGCATCGCCGAGGCGCTCGTCGCCGGTGGCCGCAGCCCGGACACCCCGGTCGCGATCGTCGAGCGCGCGACCTCGCCGACCCAGCGCGTGACCACGGGCGAGCTGGCCACGATCGCCCGGACGGCCGAGTCCGCCGGGGTGTCATCGCCCGCGGTGACCGTCGTGGGCGACGTCGTCGCGGTCCGCGACGCGATCGGCTGGGCCGAGCGGCTGCCGCTGGCGGGGCGCGTGATCGCCGTCACCCGCCCGCGCGCCCAGGCCGACGGCCTCAGCCGCCGCCTCGCCGACCTCGGGGCCCGGGTCGTGCAGGCGCCGCTGATCCGCACGGAGCCCGTGCCCGGCGCGCCGATCGACGCCTCGGCCTACGACATCGTCGTCGTCACGAGCCCCAACGCCCCCGCGCTGCTGCTCGAGCGGATCGGCGGCGACGCCCGCGCCCTGCACGGCGTCGAGGTCGCGGCGATCGGCCCGGCCACCGCGACTGCCCTGCGCGAGATCGGCGTCGTCGCCGACCTCGTCTCGGAGCGCGCCGTGGCCGAGGCCCTGCTCGACCTGCTCGCCGACCGCGCCGCCGGGCGGCGCGTCCTGATCGCGCGCGCCGAGGAAGCGCGCGACCTCCTCCCCGAGGGCCTGGCCGCACGGGGCGCCGACGTCGAGATCGCCGTGCTCTACCGCACCGTGCCCGTCGTGCCCGACTCGGAGGCCGCGCTCGGCGCCGACGCCGTCGCCTTCACGTCGGCCTCGACCGCACGCGCCTTCGCGGCCGCCTTCGCGGACCACGATCTCGAGGGCGTGTGCGGCGTCGCGATCGGCCCCGCTACGAGCGCCGCGATGCGCGAGCTCGGCATCCCGGTGGCCGCCGAGGCGGCCGACCACGACCTCGACGGCCTCGTGGCCGCCCTGGTCGAGCTGCTCGGCTAGCCGCGCCCGGCGCGCAGGACGCCCGGGATCGTGATCGCGAAGGCGATCGCGACGCCGATCGCCGAGACGACGAAGACGCCGCGCACCCCGAGCGGCTCCGAGAGCGCGGCGCCGATCAGCCCGCCCCCCGCGATCGCCGCGACGGCGATCATCCGGCCCGTGATGCCGACCCGGGCCTGCAGCCGGTCGGGCACGCCGCGCTGGCGCTCGCCGATGATCGTCGAGAGCAGCGCGAAGTCGGCGAGGTTGCGGACCCCGTTCGCCACCGCCACCGTCGCGAACCCGGGCGCGAGCCCCGTGGCCAGGATCGAGATCGCGCTCAGCCCCGTCAGGGCGGCCGCGACGGGCCCCGGGCCGTGCCGCGGGACGAGCCGGCCGAGCAGGGCCGGCACGCCGATCGCGATGAAGCTGCCGATCGCCAGCACGACGCCGGCCTGCACCGACGAGAGGCCGAGCGACTCGCGCAGGAGCGGCACCGCGAGCGCCGCGGACGTGGCCGCGGCCAGGTTCCAGGCGATGCTCAGCCAGGTGTAGGAGCGCACCCGGGGCGTGCGCCAGATGACCGCGAGGCCCTCCCGCGCCATCGCCGTCGCCGACTCCGGCGGGCCGCGGTCCTCCGCGTCGAGCGGGCGGCGCACGAGCAGGATCATCGCCATCGCGCAGACGAACATCGCGGCCTCCGCGACGAGCGCGAACGCCGGGCCGATGGCGGCGATCAGGACGCCGCCGAGGGCGGGGCCGACGAAGTACCCGATCGCCCACGCCGCCGACAGGGTGGCCTGGCCCTCCGTGAAGCGCTCGCGCCCGATGATCGCGGCGATCGCCCCGAACACCGCCGCGTCCACGAACACGCGGGCGGTCCCGATCGCGATCGCCGCCGCGAGGACGACGCCGAGCGGCACCTGCCCGAACACGAACCAGGCGGGGATCACGAGCGCCGCCGCCACCTGGGTGGCGTGCGCGATCCACATGATGCGGCGGCGGTTGTGGCGGTCGCCGACGACGCCCGCCACGAGGCCGAAGACCACGTACGGCGCGACGGACAGCGCGAACACGAGCCCCGCCGACGCGGCGCTGCCGCCGCCGTCGAGGACCAGCCAGGGCAGGGCGATCCACGAGACGCCGGCGCCGATGACGTCGAGCGCCTGGGCGCCGAGGAGCAGGCGCCCGTCCCGGTCGCGGAGCAGCGGGTCGGAGCGCAGGACGCTACCCGGGCTGCGCGCTCATCGCCCAGATCGCGATCGCGATCAGGATGATCTGGGCGGCCCCGATCCAGATGATGCGCTTGGCGTAGATCGTGGCCTCCGGCGAGCCGACCGTCGAGGTGCGCAGCTTGCGCGCCGTCGGGTGCATCAGGCCGCTGCCGCCGACCGCGGCGAGGATCCAGACGAGGAAGCCGATCGAGATCCACGTCGCGCCCCAGTTGATGCCGCCCTCGGTCATCATCCAGATGCCGGCGACCATCAGGACGACCGCGGCGGGCAGGCCGACCCGGGTCGAGAAGCGCAGCATCGCGAAGGCGCCGACGAGGACGCCGTCCGCGCTGCGCCGCGTCGACAGGGTCGCGAAGACGAGAGAGCCGAAGAGCGCGCCGAACCAGACGTAGGCGGCGATCGAGTGGATCAGGGCGAGGGTGTCGTAGCTCATTCGGGCGCTCTTCCTGCGTCGGGGTCCGCGATGACGTCAGCGTAGTCGCGCCGGGGCGCGGCGACCCAGAGGTCCCACGGATGCGGCTCCCCGTTCGCCCGATCCGCCGCGCATCCTTCCCGCAGCAGCGCGGCGAGGGCGCCCGTGCGGGCGCCGAGCCGCCGGCACCAGTGCGGGTCGTCCGGCGCCGGGGCGTCGAGGAGCTCCGCGATCGACCCGGCGAGCCGGTTGGCCTGGACGGCGCTCTCCGGCGTCGGGTCGAAGAGCACGCGGCCCCACGCCCCGGAGAGGTACTCCTCCCACGCCTCGTCGAGCTCGTCGGGGCCGGCGAGGGCCCCCGTCTCGTCCGCCGCGATCGCGAAGCGCTCCTCGAAGTGCGCCCGCAGCCCCGCGACCGAGCCCGCCTCGTCGACGAGCCCGAACCAGCCCGGCGGGAACAGCCCCACCCCGTCGAGCTCGTAGCTCGGCCCCGGCATCTCCCCGGCGCCGATCCGGGCGCGCCACGGCGCGGCGTCCTCGCCGCGCGCCCCGCACAGCTCGTCCAGCGGGCGGTAGCGCGCACGGATCCACTCGCGGTCGGCGGCGTCGGGTTCCACGGCGTGATCGTAGGATGCCCGCATGGCCACGATGCACCTCGCGGGCGTGACGAAGGGGTACGGCGACCGCCTGCTCCTCGACGACGTCTCGCTGCGCGTCTCCGAGGGGCCGCGGCTGTGCATCGTCGGACGCAACGGCGTCGGCAAGACGACCCTGCTCCGGATCATCGCCGGCGAGATCTCGCCGGACGCGGGCGAGGTCGGCATCCCGCGCGGCTGGCGCGTCGCCCTCCACGACCAGCGCCCGCCCCGCGCCGACGGCCGCACGCTCGGCGCGTACGTGGCCGAGCTCCTCGGCGACGTCGAGGCGATCGAGCGCCGGCTCGCCGAGCTCGAGCAGGCGATGGCCGGGGGCGACCACGCGGACGCCACGCTGCACGCCTACGCGGCGACGCAGGCCGAGTTCGACCAGGTCGGCGGCTACACCTGGCGGGTCCACGTCGAGTCGGTGCTGCGCGGCCTCGGCTTCGAGGACGCCGACATGGACCGCGAGCTCTCGACCTTCTCCGGCGGCGAGCTGACGCGCGCGGCCCTCGCGCGCACCCTGTCCGCCAACCCGGACCTCCTGCTCCTCGACGAGCCGACCAACCACCTCGACCTCAAGAACCTCGATTGGCTCGAGTCGGAGCTCGCCGACTTCAAGGGCGCCGTGCTGGTCGTGTCGCACGACCGCTGGTTCCTCGAGGCGGTCGCCACGGGCGTCGTCGAGCTCGGCCGCGGCCGGGCCCGCAGCTACGCGATGCGCTACAGCGCGTACCGCAAGGAGCGCATCCTCGAGGAGACGCAGGCCGCCGAGGCCTTCGAGCGCCAGCAGGAGGAGATCCAGCGGCTCGAGCGCTTCATCGCCCGCTTCGGCGCCGGCACCCGCGCCCGCCAGGCGAAGTCGCTCGGCAAGCGGCTCGACAAGATCGAGCGGCTCGAGCGGCCGGCCAAGGAGACGCGCCTCGCCTTCGGCTTCCCGAAGACGCAGAAGCCGAGCCGCGACGTGATCGAGGCCCGCGGCCTGACCCTCACCGCCGGCGACCGCGTCCTCTTCGAGCAGGGCTCGTTCGTCCTCGAGCGCGGCCGGGCGATGGCCGTGATCGGCCCGAACGGCGCGGGCAAGACGACCCTCGTCGAGACGCTCGTCGGCGACCGCGTGCCCGCCGCCGGATCGGTCAAGCTCGGCCACAACGTCGACGTGGCGTACTTCTCGCAGCACGCCGACGACCTGCCGATGCGGGCGACCGTGCTCGAGGCCCTCTCGGCCGGCAGCGAGCTCGGCACCTCGGAGTGCCGCACGCTGCTCGGGCGCTTCATGTTCTCCGGCAGCGAGGTCGAGAAGAAGGTCGAGGTGCTGTCCGGCGGCGAGCGCAAGCGCCTCCTGCTCGCCCGGCTGGTCGCGTCCGGCGCGAACGTGCTCGTGCTCGACGAGCCCACCAACCACCTCGACGTCGAGGCCTGCGAGGCCCTCGAGGCCGCGCTGGACGCCTACGAGGGCGCGATCCTCCTCGTCTCCCACGACCGGGCGCTGATCGACGCGCTCGCCGACGAGACGCTCTCGATCGAGGGCGGCACGCTGGTCCGCCGTGACGGCGACTACGAGGACTTCCTCGCCGCCACCGACGGCGGCGTGCGCGAGAAGACGGTCAAGAAGGCGGCGCCGGCGCCCAAGCCGAGGCGCACGCCGAAGACGACGCCCGAGATGCGCCGCGCCAAGGAGCTCGCCGCCGAGGTGTCGGCGAAGGAGGACGCGATCGCCCAGCTCGAGGAGGAGCTCGCCGACGCCAGCGTGCGCGCCGACCACCAGCTGTTCGCGCAGACCGCCAAGGCCCACAGCCAGCGCCAGGAGGAGCTGCGGCTCCTGATGCGCGAGTGGGAGGAGGCCGAGGCCGCGGCGATGCGCTCGGCGAACGGGTAGGATCCGGGCCATGCGCGACGTCATCGACCGCCTCCAGGAGGGCGCCTTCAAGGTGTCGGAGCAGGCCCAGCGCCTGGTCCGCGCCGAGATCGCCCTGGCGCAGGCCGAGATCAAGTACAAGATGCAGCAGGCCGCGCCGGGCGTCGGGCTCCTGGTGCTCGCCGGCGCGCTCGCCTTCCTGTCCCTGTTCGCGGTGATGATCGCGATCATCTGGGGCATCTCGACCCTCGTGCCGCTGTGGCTCGCCGCGCTGATCACCGCGATCGGCTTCCTCGTGCTGGCGGGCATCTGCGGGATCGCCGGCAAGGCGATCCTGGCGAAGGTCGGCCCGCCCGTCCCCGAGACGGCGATCGGCATCGCCAAGGCGACGCCCGGCGAGTTCGGCCGGGGCCCCGACGGCAGGGACGGCCTCCTGTGAGCGCCAAGAAGGACCTCGCCGTCGCGCGCGCCGAGGCGGAGGCGGCCCAGGCCGGCTTCGTCCAAGCGGTCGGCAGCCTCGGCTCCGCCGCGGGCTCGGCCAAGGCCGAGGCCACGGGCACGGCCCGCCGCTTCGCCCCGATCGCGATCGCGGCCGCGGGCGCGCTGATGGCCGTCAGCGTGCTGCGCAGGCTGCGCTGATCAGCGCTTCGGCGACGGCGCCCTGAGCGCCACGCTGCCGGCCGCGATCGGCTCCAGCCCCGGCACCTCGAGCGCCGGCCACGTGAGCGTCCCCGACTGGTCGCCCGCCGGCCGGACCGCGAGCGCGAAGCCCGCAGCCGCGGGCACCTCGCCGAGCACCGCGCCGTCAGCGCCGAGCACGCGGGCCTTCCCGTCCAGGGGGCTCGGGGCCCCGGCCGGGTCGAGCGGGTCGCCGGGCGCGAGCTCGAGCAGGCGCCCGGCGGAGAGCGGGATGCGCACGCGGTCGACGATCGCACGGCCGTCGGCGTCGGCGCCGATCACCGCCTGGGCGCGGCGCCGCTCGAGGAGCGGCGGCGCGTCGGCGGGCAGGGGCAGGCCGACGGCGTAGGCCTTGGCGTCGGCCAGGGACAGGGCGTTGCCGATCGCGGGCGCACGGCCCTTCGCGGACGCGCGCTGGTCGACCAGGACGAGCGCGCGCAGGTTCCCGGCGTCGGAGGTGGCCCGCACCGCGCTGCTCTGGCGCTTGTTGAGGAGCACGCGGTAGACGACGCCGATCGGATCGGCCTGCACGGGCACGACCCGCGCGGCCGTGCCGCCGCCGACCGTGTAGTCGCGCTCGCCCGCGTAGCGGGACAGGACGACCGTGATCGCACCCACGGTGCGCGCGTCCGGCGCGGCCCCCGTGAGCGGTCGGTGCACGACGCGCACGCGCACGACGACCCGGTTCGCGAGCGCGGTCGACTGGCCGGGGGCGGGCGTGACGACGCCGACCCTGACCCAGCTGATCTCGGGATCGGCGACCACGGCCGCAGGCGCCTTGGCGAGCGCGGCGGGCGCGGCGGCGAGGCAGGCGGCGAGGACGAGGAGGGTCGGAAGCAGACGGCGGTGCATGGGCCCAGTCTGCCGCGGGTTTCGCCCCCGGGCCCGGGAATCCTCAGCCGGGCGTGCAGGGCTGGGGCCGCGCGCGCGGTACACAATGGGGCGATGCGCCTCCTGCGCGGTATCACGCTGCTCGACGCGCTGCTGCTCCTGGCCGCCCTCACGGCCACGTGGCAGAAGATGTCGTGGGAGGCCGCGGGGCGCGTCACGCTCGTCGACCTCCTCCAGGTCGCCTTCGTCGCCCTGTTCGCGATCGACCGGCTGGTGCGGCGCGACGCGCGCCTCCACCCCGCGGCCGCCGTCGCGCTCGGCTTCGTCCTGCTGCTCGCCGCCGTCCACCTCGCCGGCTACCTCGGCCTCGACACCAACCAGGCGATGGCGCAGTGGTCGAAGGGCTTCGCCAAGTGGCTCCTGTTCGCGCTCTTCCTGGTCTGCGGCATCGCGCACGTCGCGCGCCGCGGCCGCGAGCTCTGGTGGCGGGTGGCCGGCGCCTTCGTCGCCGGCGTCACCGCCAGCGCCGCCTACGGCATCGTGCAGACGGCGGTGCGCACCGCCACGGGCGTCGAGCTCGACCGCGTGCTGCTCGCCCCGATCTTCCCCGGCGCGCGGGTGCTCGGCGCGAACCTCTACGGCGTCGTCTCCTCGTTCGACCAGTACGGCGTGACGGGCCAGGCCGAGGTCTACCGCCTGACGGGCTTCAGCGAGGATCCGAACCACCTGGGCGTGATGGTGACCGTGCCGCTGCTCCTCGTGACCGCGCTGATCGCGGGCGCCGAGGGCGGCTGGGCGCGCCGCCACCGCACGCTCCTCACGGTCGTCGGGATGGTGCTCCTGACGGCGGCCATCCTGACCCAGTCGCGCAGCGGCCTGCTCGGCATCGGCGTCGGCGTCCTGTTCCTCCTGTGGTGGTTCCGGGGCCGGCTGTTCAACCGCCACATCGTCGTCGCGCTGGCGATCCTCGCCGCCCTCGGCGGCGCCTTCGCGGCCGGCCGCACGCAGCAGCTCGGGCAGCTGCTCGAGTCGCGCACCGGGACCGACAGTCGCTCGTCGCAGGCGCACATCGAGTTCTTCGAGCTGATCGTGCCCGTGATGGAGACCTCGCCCCTGTTCGGGATCGGGATCAACAACTTCGCCGTCTACTACCAGTTCCAGACGGGGCGGGCCGACTTCGGCCCGCACTCGTTCATCGTCGCGACGCTCACCGAGACGGGCCTCGCCGGCGCCGTCGTCTGGCTGGCCCTCCTGCTCTGGGTCGCGAGCCGCCTGCGCGCGCTCCTGCGCGCGGGCCGCGCACGCTCGAGCCTGGCCGGGGACGACGGCCTCGTCTTCGCCGCCGCCGCAGGGCTCGCGGCCGGCTTCGCCGCCACCCTGGCTGGCAACGTCTTCTACC
>JBEGMS010000004.1:0-6596 GCA_041182985.1 Actinomycetota bacterium | reverse complement strand
GGTTCGACGGGGAGCTCATCGACTACGAGGACATGAAGGTCCACGTCCTCACGCACGCGCTGCACTACGGCTCCGGCGTCTTCGAGGGCATCCGCGCCTACGACACGCCCAAGGGCCCCGGTGTCTTCCACCTCTCGGACCACGTCGCGCGCCTGCGCCGCTCCGCCGAGCAGTACTACATGGACATCCCGTACGGCGATGAGCACCTCTGCCAGGCCGTTCACGAGACGATCGCGGTCAACAAGCTGCCCGCCTGCTACATCCGCCCGCTGGTCTTCCGCGGCGCGGGGGAGATGGGCGTCAACCCGCTCAACTGCCCCGTGCACACGATGATCGCCGTCTGGTCGTGGGGCGCCTACCTCGGCGACGAGGCGATCAAGAACGGCATCCGCTGCATGATCTCCTCGTGGCGCCGGATCGGCCCCAACACGATCCCGGCCACCGCCAAGGCCTCCGGCCAGTACCTCAACTCCCAGCTCGCGAAGATCGAGGCGCTCAAGCACGGCTACCAGGAGGCGATCCTGCTCAACGAGCAGGGGATGATCGCCGACGGCTCCGGGGAGAACGTGTTCGCCGTAAAGGACGGCGTGCTCTACACGCCGCCGGTCAGCGCCTCGTGCCTCCCCGGCATCACGCGCCACGCCGTGATGGAGATGGCGGCGACGATCGGCATCGAGTCGGTCGAGCGCGACCTCACCCGCGCCGAGCTCTACTTCGCCGACGAGGTGTTCCTCACGGGCACGGCAGCCGAGGTCACGCCGGTCGCCTCCCTCGACGACCACCACATCGGCAAGGGCCCGATCACCGAGAAGATCCAGGAGATCTTCTTCTCGGTGGTGCGCGGCGAGCACGCGCTCTCGGCCACGTACCTCGAGTACCCCGCCTGAGGTGAGCCCCGCCTCCGAGCCGATCCCCATCGCGCGGCCCGACGTCGGCCCGCGCGAGGAGGAGCTCGTCCTCGAGGTCCTGCGCAGCGGCAGCCTGTCGCTCGGCCCCATGGGTCCGCGCTTCGAGCGGGCGTTCGCGGACTGGGTGGGCGTGCGCCACGCCGCCGCCGTCTCGAGCGGCACCGCCGGCCTGCACCTGCTCGTGCACCTCGCGGGTGCCGGGCCCGGCGATGAGGTGATCACCTCGCCCTTCTCGTTCGTGGCCAGCGCGAACTGCGCGCTCTACACGGGCGCGGACGTCGTCTTCGCCGACATCGACCCCGCCACGTTCAACCTCGATCCCGCCGCGGTTGAGGCCGCGATCACGCCGCGCACCAAGGCGATCGTCGCGGTGCACATCTTCGGGCTGCCGTGCCGGATCGAGGAGATCCGCGCGATCGCCGACCGCCACGGGATCGCCGTGATCGAGGATGCCGCCGAGGCGCTCGGCGCCCGCCGGCAGGGCCGGATGGTGGGCACCACGGGGTCGCCCGCGGTCTTCGCCTTCTACCCCAACAAGCAGATGACGACGGGGGAGGGCGGGATCGTCACCACGGACGACGACGAGGTCCACGCCGCGATCCTGAGCCTGCGCAACCAGGGCCGCGCCGACGCCGGGCAGTGGCTCGCGCACGACCGCCTCGGCTGGAACTACCGCATGGACGATCTGTCCGCCGCCGTCGGCCTCGCGCAGGTCGAGCGCCTCGACGGGATCCTCGCCCGCCGTGCGGAGGTGGCCGATCGCTACACCGCGCTGCTCGCACGCGTCGACGGCGTCGAGCTCCCCGTCGAGGTGCCGGGCGACACCCGCTCCTGGTTCGTCTACACGGTGCTGCTGGACCCGGCCGTCGATCGCGACGCGGTGATCGGCCTCCTCGCCGAGCGCGGCATCGCCTCCAAGCCGTACCTGCCGGCGATCCACCTGCAGCCGCTCTACCGCGACCTCGGCCACCGGCCGGGCGAGCTGCCGGCCTGCGAGGCCGTCTCCGCGCGCTGCCTCGCGCTGCCCTTCTTCGGGGCGCTGACGGCCGAGCAGCAGGAGCGCGTCGCGGCCGAGCTCGCCGACGTCCTCGCCGACCCGCCCCTGCGGTAGATAGTCTGAGGGGGCGATGGCGGCGCTCGTGGCGACACCCGTGGCGCAGTACACGACGACGACGTCGTGGATCGCTGCGCCCGCGGTCGGGCAGGGTGACCTCGCCTGGCTCGAGGTCGGGCGCTCCGACGGGTCGACGCGGACGGTCGCCGCGTTCCGGGGCGACCGCCTCGTCCTGCGCTCCGCGGGCCGCACGAGCACCGTGGTCCACGAGGACTGCAACCCGGGGGACTGCGACATCGTGCGCGCGCCCGTCGCGGGCGCGGACGGCGCCTTCGCCTACAGCGTGGCCTTCCCGGGCACGGCGGGCTACGTCGCCAGCGTGTCGCGGGGCGGCGGCTCGAACGTGGTGGCGGAGGACGTCACCGACCCGGAGCTGATCGCGGACCCGCACCTCGTCGCGACGACCGCGGCCGCGGTCGTCTGGGTCGAGGAGAACTCCATCCGGATCGCCCCCGCCGTCGGCGGCACCGCGGCGATCCTGGTCGGTCCGGAGGCGACGGGCGGGGAGGTGACGTCGATCTCGGCCGGTCCGGCCGGGATCGCCTGGGCCGTGCGCCGGGCCGACGGCGGCAGCGCGATCATCGTCCGGGCCATCACCGGCGAGCTCGCGACGCGGGCCGAGGAGCCCGCGGGCGGCGCGCAGCTGGCGCAGCCGGTGCTGATGGACGACGGCACGGTCGCCGCGGTCAGCCGCCGCCTCGTGCGCGGCCGCTACGCCGTCGAGCTCGTGGCCATCGCGCCCGGCGGCACCCGTCGCGTGATCGCGGCGTCGACGCCGTTCGGTCGGGGCGGCCCGCTCGAGGCCATGCGCCCTGCGGTCAGCGGCACGCGCGTCGCGGCGCGGCTGCGAGAGGGCAGCGGCGGTCGCAGCGATGCGATCTGGGTCTTCGACCTCGCGACGGGCGCCAAGCAGCGGGTCACGGCCGCGGACCGCTCCAGCGAGCGGCTCTCCGACCCGGCGCTCGGCGGCGGGCGCCTGGTCTGGGCCAAGACCGAGCTGCGCGGATCGGCCCTCGTGCGGGCGCGCATCCTGTCGGCCGCCCTGCGCCGCTAGAACGGCGACACGAAGACCGTCACGGGGGTGCCGGGCGGCACCTTGCTGCCTGCGGAGGGGTCGAGCCGGAAGACCTTGTCCTGCGGCAGGAGCGCGCCATCCGCGTTGATGCCCTGCGGCAGGAGGCCGGCCTGGTCGAGCAGGGGCTCGGCCTCCGCGAACGTGCGGCCGATGACCTGCGGCACGAGCGCGCCCTCGTAGTCGCCGCTGGTCCACACCGTGACGACGGAGTCGCGCGGGGCGAGTTCCCCGGCGGCCGGATCCTGCGAGACGACGGACCCGATCGGCAGCCCGCGGGCGTCCTGCTGGTCCTGCACGACGACGCGGAAGCCGGCGGCCTGGAGGCGCGCGATCGCGGTCTCGGCCGTGCTCGGCGCGTCGTCCGTCGCGATCACGCCCGGCACGAGGACGTTGGGGACGCGGCGGGCGATGGCGAGGGTGACGACGGTGCCGGGCTCGACGGCGCTGAGCGGCGCGGGGGTCTGGGCGACGACCTGGCCCGGCACCTCGGAGGGCTCCGCGGGGCGGTACTCGAAGCGCAGGAGCAGGCCCGACCCGGTCGACAGGCTGGTCGCCTGGCGCTTGGTGGAGGAGGTGAAGTCGGGGACCGGGACGAGGTCGGCCTCGCAGGGCAGCACCTCCTGGGGCAGGCGGTCGATCGCCCACACGACGACCTGGGCGTACTCGCAGGACGGATCGACGCGCAGGCCCGTCTCGGGGTCGATCGCGATCGGCTCGGACGGGACGCCCTCGGGGTACGGCCAGTCCTCGGCGGGCTGGTAGCGGAGGGCCGCCTTCATGAAGGTCGACCACATGATCGCCGGGAAGGTGCCGCCGTAGACCGGGCTGCCGTAGTAGCCGCGCGTCATCGGCAGCGCCGGGTTCTCGTACCCGACCCAGGTGGAGACCGCGCGCTGCGGCGTCATGCCGACGAACCAGGCGTCCTTGTAGTCGGTGGTGGTGCCGGTCTTGCCGGCGGCGGGGCGCCCGATCCGCGCCGCCTCGCCGGTGCCGTCGATGAGCACGCCGCGCATCGCGTCGATGGTGGTCAGCGCGTCCTCGCGGCTGACGACCTCGACGACGCGGGGCCGGTTGACGAGCACGGAGCCGTCGGGGAACTCGATCCGCTTGATCGAGATCGGATCGAGCGAGGGGTCCTCGATGCCCGCGTCGGGCGTGTGGAACAGGATCGAGCCGCCGGTGCGCCGACCCTCGTTGGCGATCGTGGCGTAGGCGTGCGCCATCTCGAGCGGCGAGACGCCGATGAAGAGGCCGCCGAGGCCGATGGCCGGCTGGCCGTCGTCGATCGGGGTCGTGATGCCGAGCCGCCGCGCGACGTCGGCGATCGGGGCGGGCTTGACGAGCCAGGTCAGCTGCGCGAAGACGGTGTTGTCGGAGACGGCCATCGCCTGCGGCAGGGAGAGGTCGTCGCCGTAGTCGTTCTCGGAGTTGCGGACGTACCAGAACTGCTCGCCGCCGAGGTCGTAGAGGACCTTCTGCGAGCGGAAGACCGTCGACGGGCGAATGCCCTTCTCGAGGGCGGCGAGGTACACGAACGGCTTGAACGCCGAGCCCGGCTGGCGCCGCGCCGAGGCCGGCACGTTGAACTGGTGCTTGAGCGAGTAGGGCTTGCCGCCCGCCATCGCCTTGACCTCGCCCGTCTCCGGCTCGATCGAGACGATGGCGCCCTGCGGACCCGGCTTGGGGAGGGTGCGGGCGAGGGCGGTCTCGGCGATCCGCTGCTCGCGGGCGTCGAGGGACGTGATCACCTTCAGGCCGCCGCCGAAGGTCTGGCCGGTGCCGAAGCGATTGACGAGCTGCTCGGTGATGAACTGGACCCAGTACGGGTAGGCGGTGTCGGGCTCGTCGAGCTCCTCGCGGGAGAGGGGCAGGAGGCGCCGGCTCTTCTCGATCTCGGCCGCCTCGGGGTCGAGGAAGCCCTGCTCGGCCATCTGGTCGAGGACGATGTTGCGGCGGGCGAGCGCGACCTCGGGGTTCTGCAGCGGGTCGTACGTCGACGGCGACTTGAGGATCGCGGCCAGCAGCGCCGAGTCAGCCGGGTCGAGGGCGTTCGCCGTCGTGTTGAAGTAGAACTTCGCGGCCTCCTCGACGCCGTAGGTGTTGTGGCCGAAGTAGACGGTGTTGAGGTACGCGGTGAGGATGCGGTCCTTCGACCAGCGCTGCTCGAGCTGCCAGGCCAGCGAGGCCTCGCGGACCTTGCGCTCCACGGTCTGCTCGTTCGAGAGGTAGGTGTTCTTGACGAGCTGCTGCGTGATGGTGCTCGCGCCCTCGTTGCTGCCGACGGTGATGCGGTTGAACACGGCGCGGGCGATGCCGGGCAGGTCGACGCCGCGGTGCTCGTAGAAGCGCTTGTCCTCGACGGCCACGACGGCGTTCTTCATGTCCGGGGAGATCTCGTTGCTGCGGACGATCTTGCGCGACTCGGTGCTGCGCAGGATCGCGATCCGGCGCGGCGTGCCCGTCTCGCCGGTGATCCAGATGGAGCCGTCCTGGGCGAGCGCCGTCTCGCGGCCGTCGAACTGCTCGAGCGAGGGCAGGTCGGCCGTGATCGCGGTCGCGAAGCCGTACGAGGCCGCCGACAGGGCGATGATCCCGACGAGTGCCGCGATCACGGTCACGCGCAGCCAGCGCCAGCGCCGCCGGCGCGGGGTGCCGGGGGTGGGCGCGTCCTCGGGCAGGTCGAGGACGAGCCGGCCGGCGCGGGGCAGGAGTGATCGTCGTCGGGCCATCAGGCGGGCGCGGGAGCCGGGTCCCGCGCCCAATGGTATCCCGCGCGCGCCCTTCCGCGGCCGGTATCCTGCCTCGCGGGATGACGGATCACCTGAAGCCACTGCTGCGCAACGCCGTCGACGTGCTGCCCACGGGCGCCCTCGAGCGCCGCCTCGAGGAGGCGGCGGCGGCCGGCCGGCCCCTGCGCGTGAAGCTCGGCCTCGACCCGACGGCGGGCAGCGTCACCCTCGGCTGGTCGGTGGTGCTGTCGAAGCTGGCGGCGTTCCAGGCCGCGGGCCACCTGCCCGTCCTGATCGTCGGGGACTTCACGGCCCGGGTCGGCGACCCGTCCGGCAAGTCGAAGACGCGCCCGATGCTGACGCCGGAGCAGATCGCGGCCAACGAGTCCGACTACCTGCGCCAGTTCCGCAAGATCCTCGACGTCGACCGGATCGAGATCCGGCACAACTCGGAGTGGCTCGGCGAGCTCGGCGCGAACGGCCTGCTCGAGCTGGCCTCGCGCTCGACGGTCGCGCAGATCCTCGAGCGCGACGACTTCGCCAAGCGCCACGCGGCGAACGCGCCGATCTCGCTGCAGGAGCTGATGTACCCGCTCCTGCAGGGCTACGACTCCGTGGCGATCGAGGCCGACGTCGAGCTCGGCGGCACGGACCAGAAGTTCAACCTGCTCATGGGCCGCGACCTGCAGGAGCAGTGGGGGATGGCGCCGCAGTCGATCATGACCCACGCCCTGCTCGTGGGCACCGACGGCACGCAGAAGATGAGCCAG
>JBEGMS010000003.1:0-4612 GCA_041182985.1 Actinomycetota bacterium | reverse complement strand
GGGTCCGGCACGTCCGCGGCCAGCGGGTCCTCGTCGGAGAACGGGTCGACGACCGGGGCCGCGGAGGAGCGGGGCGGTGCCGCCGCGGCGGGGGCGGCTGCGGCCGCGGCCGGCGCCTCGGGCACGGCCTCGAACTCCTCCGGCAGCGTGACGCCCGGCGGGGGCGCGTCCGGCGCGACGGGCGGCGGCGTCTCCTCCATCTCCGCGGCGATGCCGAACGTCCCCACGTCGAGCTCGTCGGCGGTCTCGATCAGGACGCGCGCACGGCCCGGCAGCGAGTAGCCCTCGCGGCGCGCGTGCTCCGTCAGGTAACCGGCGAGCTCGGTGCGCAGGCGCGCCTCGTAGGCGAGGAACTGCTCGCGATCGGCGGGTGCGAGGTAGACCGTGTAGACGTTCGGGACGTAGACCTGCGACACCGAGATGACCTTGTGGTCATCCATCTCCTTCGCCAGCTTGCGCGCCAGCTCGACGGGCTGCACATGGGAGCGGAACGTGCGGCCGATGCCGCCCTCGAAGATGCCCTCCAGGCGGCTCTCGATCCGTCGCAGGAAACCCATTCAGCTGATCCTCCGGTCGCTTTCCGTCACGCGGACGACGCGTCCGAGGCGCCCTCTGCCCGGCGTGACCGCACGAGAATCACTATACCCGCCGCCCCTGCGCCCCCCAGGGTCGCGAGGGGGCTCCAGAGGCCCCCGGACAGGGCGTAGCCGATGCCGAGCGTGGCGAGCGCGCCGAGGCCGAGCCAGAGGCCCGCGGCGATCAGGAGCGGGCGTCCCTGCGCCTGCCGGAGCACCGGCGCGGTCACCGCCAGGGCGGCCCAGACGGCGGCGAGCAGCAACGGGCCGATGCCGACCGCGGCGGCGACCATGGCGGGTGTGGCGATCGGGTCCTCGAGCCCGGCGACGGCGCGCGTCAGGCCCGCCGCGTCGGCGAGCGGCACCGGCGCCCAGCCGACCCCGGCGAGGCCGAGGCCGACGGCGGCGGCGAGGCCGCCCATGGCGCCGAGGGCGGCGCGCACCCAGCTGCGCGCGGCCGTGCCGGCAAGGAGCGGGTAGACGGCGCCCGCGAACACGAGCGCCAGGAGGGGCGCGAGCGCGGGCAGGAGCACGCGCCGCCCGTCGCGGGCCATCAGGCCGACCCAGAGCAGCGCGGCCAGCGCCCCCGCAGGCACGAGGCCGAGGGCGAGGTTGCCGAGCAGGGGCAGGGACGCGGCGAGAACGAGCGCACCCGCGAGCAGCGGCAGGCGCAGCGCGACCACGGCGGCGAGCAGGCCGATGGCGAACGGCCAGGCGGTCGGGTAGAACGGCAGGGCGCCGAGGATGACGGCGGTGCCGACGGCCGTGGCCCCGGAGGGCCAGTAGGGCGCGAGGCGGACCGCGACGGCCTCGATCCGCGACTCCGCGGACGGGGCCCAGCGGTCGAGCGGGCGCTCCTCGCCGGAGACCTCCTCGGACGCGTCCGGGACGGCGCGCAGCCAGCGCTGGCGCAGGTTGACGCGCGGCTCGGCCAGCTCGACGGGCTTGCGCACCGACGGGTCGTCGTCGCGCTCGCCGCGCTCGAGGGCGATCGCGCCACGCAGGAGGGCGTCGCGCAGCTGCCCGGGCATCGGGCGGCGCTGGTCGTCCGGGTCGAGGGCGCGGTCGATCATCTGCGTCGCGACGCGCGGCAGGTCGGGACGCTCGTCGGCGAGGCTGAGTCGGAGGGTGCGGTGCTTCTCGGCCAGCTCGACCGGGCTCTTCGAGCGGTACGGGTTGCGGCGGGTGAGGGCCTCGTAGGCGACGAGCGCGGCCGCCCAGATGTCGACGGCGCTGGTCTGCAGCTCGCCGCGCACCTGCTCCGGCGCCATGTACGAGAGCGTGCCGAGCAGGCTCTCGTCGACGGTGGCGTCGGGGCTGTCGATCAGGGCGATGCCGAAGTCGGTCAGCTTGAGGATGCCGTCCTCGCGGAGCAGGATGTTCCCGGGCTTGACGTCGCGGTGGACGACGCCGCGGGCGTGGGCGTGCTCCAGGGCGTCGCAGACCGCGGCGACGGCGCGCAGGATCTCGGGCTCCTCGAGGCGCCGCTCCTTGAGCACGACCGAGAGGTCGTTGCCGCGCACCAGCTCGAAGGCCACGAAGACGTAGTGCTCGTCCTCGACGCTGCCGACCATGCGCACGATCGCGCCGTGGTCGAGCGAGCCGGCGGCGCGCATCTCGCGGCGGGCCCGGCGGCGCAGCTTCTCCTCGGCCGGGATCGCCTTGAGGGCGACGCGATCGCCGGTGACGAGGTCCTCCGCCTCGAAGACGGTCGCGCTGCCGCCGATGCCGATCGTCTCGATGATCCGGTAGCGCTCCGCGACGACGCCCTCCGGGAAGAGGGGCGGAACCCCTCGCGGGGAGGTGCGCAGCGGGCGTACCGTCATGCGGGGAAGCGGCCGTCCCGCGCAGGAGCGGGTGATAATGTGGCGAAACGGGTTATCCGCACGGCTTTCCGTACGCCACCCATGCCTGCTTTCCTCTCTTTCTTCGACGACGAGTACGACGAGGCGCCGCCCGAGCGCGACACGCGCCGCCGAGCCGCCGCGCCGGGCGCCCCGCGCGGCAAGGGCGCGCAGCGCCTGCTCGTCCTCGTGGTCGGCATCCTGATCGTGCTCGTGGCCGGGTTCTTCCTCGTGCAGCGCTGCCAGCGCGACCGCGAGGTCTCCGCCTACCAGGGCTACGTCCAGCAGGCGAACGAGGTGGCCAAGGCCTCCGCGACCGTCGGCGCCGAGTTCTCCGCGGCGATCCTCACCGCCGGCCAGACCCCGGACGGCCTCAACCAGGCCCTGCAGCGGCAGATCCAGGCGCAGCAGCAGGCCGCGCGCAACGCGCAGACGATCGAGGCGCCGGACGGCACGAAGGCCTACCAGCCGTTCCTGGTGCAGTCGATGCAGTACCGGGTGAGCGGCCTGCAGGGCACCCAGAAGGCGCTCCAGTCGGCGTTCGACGCGGCCGGGACGACCGGCCAGGTCCCGCTCGAGCAGGCCGCCGCGGTCGCCGCCACGTTCCAGCGGCTGATCGCCTCCGACGTCGTCTACACCGACTCGTACCAGGACCCCGTCAAGGGGGCGCTCGCGCAGCGCTCGATCAACGCCACCGTCGAGAACTCCCAGTTCGTCGACCCGAAGCTGATCGAGTTCGCGGCGCCGCAGCGGATGCAGTCGATCCTCAACGCCCTGCTCGGCGGCGTGCCCGTCGACAACGGCGGGGAGGACGGCGGCGAGGCCACCGACGGCACGACGCCCGCGGACGGCCAGCTGCACGGCACGACGCTGATCTCGACCGTCTTCGCGCCGGGCGACATCCAGCTCGACCCGTCGATCGTCAACGAGGTCGACAGCGACAACAACATGGCCTTCGCCGTCACCGTCCAGAACTCGGGCGACGCGACCGAGGTGGCGATCAAGGTCAACGTCACGCTGCGCGCGAAGGGCATGGACGACCGCACCCTCCCGACCGGCGAGATCACCACGCTCGACCCGGGCGCCGAGGGCACCGTCGAGATCCCGTTCGGCCTCTCCGACATCGTCTTCGACGACGTCGTCACCGCCAAGGTGACCGTGGAGAAGGTGCCGGGCGAGGAGAACGTCGACAACAACATCGGCGTCTACGAGATCCAGTTCCGGCTCCAGCCCGCCTAGGGGCTGCGGGCGGGTGGCCGTCGACACGGAGACCGGCGTCGCGCTGGCGATCGGGGCCGCGGGCCTCGTCCTCGCGCTGGTCGCGCTCGTGGTGGCGGCGCGCACGGCGCGCTGGGCGGGGCGCCTGCGGCGCGCCGAGCAGGCGCTCCTCGACGGCGAGCCCGTCGACCTCGTCGAGTTCGCGGTCGGGATGCAGGCGCGCATGGAGCGGCTCGAGGACGACGGCGAGAAGCTGCGCCACGAGGTCGTCTCGGCGCTCGGCCAGCTCGACGTGCTCCTGCGCCGCCGCGCGATCGTCCGCTACGACGCGACCGCCGAGGACGAGGGGCGCCGCTCCAGCTCCCTGGCCCTGCTCGACCGCAACGGCTCGGGCATCGTGATCAGCGCCGTCCACGCGGGCTCGACGACCAGCATCTTCGTGAAGGACGTGCTGCGCGGGGCGGCCGGGTCGATCGCCCTGACGCCCGAGGAGGAGCAGGCGATCGCGATCGCGCTGCGCTGACGGCGCCTGCTACCCTCGGAGCAGGATGGCCGGCAGCGTGCTCGTGCTCAACGCGACGTACGAGCCCCTCAACGTGACCAGCGTCTGGCGGGCCTGCAGCCTGATCCTGTCCCGGAAGGCCGAGGTGCTCGAGGCGCATCCGGATCGCACGATCAACTCGCCCTCGACGTCGCTGCCGCACCCGGTGGTGATCCGCCTCGTCTCGTACGTCAAGGTGCCCCGCTTCACGTCGCGGCGGATCACGCGCCGCGCGCTCTTCGCCCGCGACGCCCACACCTGCCAGTACTGCGGCAGCCGCGCCCGGCTGACGCTCGATCACGTGGTGCCCCGCTCGCGCGGCGGCGCCTCGTCCTGGGAGAACGTCGTGACGGCGTGCGCGCCCTGCAACCTGCGGAAGGGCGACCGCCTGCCGCACGAGGCGGGCATGCCCCTCCCGCGCGCCCCCCGCGCCC
>JBEGMS010000002.1:0-8455 GCA_041182985.1 Actinomycetota bacterium | reverse complement strand
TGAACTCGATGAACGACACGATGGGCGTGATGCTGCAGGCCCAGGGCTACTCGTCCGAGACGATCAACCAGGACGAGTTCGACGCCACCATCGAGGTGCTGCAGAAGGCCGTCGACGACGGGCAGATCCGCCAGTTCACCGGCAACGACTACACCGGCCCGCTCTCCAAGGGCGACCTGTTCGCATGCCTGGCCTGGTCGGGCGACGTGATCCAGTTGCAGGCCGACGACCCGAACCTCAAGTTCTCCATCCCGGAGACGGGCGGCGGCGTCGCCACGGACTACATGTGCATCCTCAAGGGCGGCTCGGTCTACACGTCCAGCGTGTTCGCCAACTACGTCCTCGAGCCGGCGAACGCCGCGCGGCTGTCGCTCGGGATCAACTACATCTCGCCGGTCGCCGCGTCGAAGGGCGAGGCCGAGAAGATCGATCCGGACGTGGCCTCGAACCAGCTGATCTTCCCGGACCAGGCGACCCTGGACAAGCTCCAGGAGTTCGACCCGGTCGTGGTCAACGACCCGGCCTACAACGAGAAGTTCCAGGCGGTGATCGGGGCCTAGTCGCGACGTGGGGTTCCTCAGACGGCATCCGCGGGCGGTCCCGTACCTGCTCATCGCGCCGGGCCTGGCCTGGCTCGCGGTGCTGTTCGTCGTGCCCCTCTACTACCTGGTCACGACGTCCCTGCAGTCCGGGGACATCTACCAGGGGTTCGCGCTCACGTGGCAGTGGTCGAACTACTCGGAGATGCTGTCCGAGTACCGGCCCCAGCTCCTGCGCAGCGTGCAGTACGCCGCGATCGCCACGATCGCGGCGCTCCTGATCGCGTACCCGATGGTGTACTTCATCGCGCGACGGGGAGGGCAGTGGAAGTCGCTTCTGCTGGTCCTCCTCGTCGCGCCGTTCTTCGTCACGTACCTGATCCGCACGATCGCCTGGCAGACGATCCTCGCCGACGAGGGGCTGGTGGTCGGCGTGCTGCGCGACGTCGGCATCCTCGCCGACGACGGCCGGCTGCTCGCCACCTCGTTCGCCGTCGTCGCGGGCATCACGTACAACTACTTCCCGTTCATGGCGCTGCCGCTCTACGTGGCGCTGGAGCAGCTCGACGGCCGCCTGCTCGAGGCCTCGTCGGACCTCTACGCCAACCCGGTCAAGTCGTTCCTGCGGGTGACCCTCCCGATCTCGCTGCCGGGCGTCTTCGCCGGCACGCTGACCACGTTCATCCCGGCGATGGGCGACTTCGTCAACGCGCAGCTGCTCGGCACCCCGAAGCAGTACATGATCGGCAACGTCATCCAGTCGAAGTTCCTGGTCATCGTCGACTACCCGCTGGCCTCCGCGGGCGCGGTGATCCTGATGGTGCTGATCCTCGTCGGCGTGACCCTGTACGCGCGCGCCCTCGGCACGGAGCGGCTGACGGGATGAGGGGCGCCCGCCGCTTCGCCGGCCACCACCTGCTGACGCTGGTGGCGCTGCTGGGCTTCATCTACATCCTCGCGCCGATCGCCGTGATCGCGCTGTTCTCGTTCAACGATCCGGCCGGCAAGTACAACTACACGTGGCAGGGCTTCACGACGCAGTACTGGCAGAACCCGTTCGACATCCCCGCCCTGCGCGATGCGCTGATCACCTCGATCCAGATCGCGCTGCTCGCCTCGATCATCGCGACGGTGCTCGGCACGCTGATCGCCCTCGCCCTCGTCCGCCACGCCTTCCGCGGCCGCGGCTCCACCAACCTCCTGATCTTCCTGCCGATGTCGACGCCGGAGATCGTGATGGGCGCGTCGCTCCTGGCCCTGTTCCTCAACCTCGGGGTGGCCACGGGCTTCGCGACGATCCTGCTCGCCCACGTCGTGTTCTGCATCGCCTTCTGCGTGGTCACCGTCAAGGCGCGCCTGGTCGGCTTCGACCGCCGGCTCGAGGAGGCCGCCATGGACCTCGGCGCCAATGAGCTGCGCACCTTCCTGCGCGTCACGCTGCCCCTGATCCTGCCGGGCGTGGCGGCGGCGGCGCTCCTGTCCTTCGCGCTGTCGGTCGACGACTTCGTGATCACCAACTTCACGCACGGCACGGTGGTCACGTTCCCGCTCTTCATCTGGGGCGCCGCCCGCGTCGGCGTGCCCGTGCAGGTCAACGTGATCGGCACCCTGATCTTCCTCGTCGCCGTCGGCATCATGGCCATCGGCGTGCTCGTCTCCACGATCCGGGCGCGCCGCGACCGCGCGATCGCGGCGCGGGCCGACGAGGCCGCCGCGCATCCGGCCTGACGGCCCGCGCCGGACGGCTCGCGGCCTGCGGGCTCCGCTAGCGTTCCGGGTACCACCCGAGGAGGGCACGATGGCCACCACCGACCGCGTCACGATCGACCGCACGCACCTCGGCGGCATCCTCGCGCGCGAGCGCGCGCTGTTCGCCGAGCGCACCCCGGGGTCGCGCGAGCGCTACGCCGAGTCGAGCCGCTACCTGATCGGCGGCGTGCCGATGCAGTGGATGGAGATGTGGGTCGGCGGCCACCCGGTCTTCTTCGAGCGCGCCAAGGGCAACCGCATCGTCGACGTCGACGGCAACGAGATCCTCGACTTCTGCCTCGGCGACACGGGGGCGATGGCGGGGCACTCGCCCGACGCCACCTTCGCGGCCGTCGAGCACCGCATGCGCGACCTCGGCGGCGTCACCACGATGCTGCCCTCGGACGACGCGACCTGGGTCGGCCGCGACCTGTCGCGGCGCTTCGGCATGGCCCAGTGGACGTTCGCCCTGACCGCCACCGACGCGAACCGCTGGGCGCTGCGCACCTGCCGCGTCCTGACCGGCCGGCCCAAGACGCTGGTCATGAGCTACAACTACCACGGCTCCGTCGACGAGACGATGATCGTGCTCGACGAGCAGGGACGCCCCGCCAGCCGCCCCGGCAACATCGGCCCGCAGGTCGATCCGACCGTCACCTCGCGGGTCGTCGAGTTCAACGATCTCGCGGCGCTCGAGCGCGAGCTCGCCCACGGCGACGTGGCCTGCGTGCTGGCCGAGCCGGCCCTGACCAACATCGGCATCGTGCTGCCCGACGAGGGCTACTGGGACGAGGCGCAGCGGCTGATCCGGGCCGCGGGCGCGCTCCTGATCATCGACGAGACGCACACCCTGTCGGCGGGGCCCGGCGGCTGCACGCGGGCCTGGGGCCTCGAGCCCGACCTCGTCACCCTCGGCAAGAGCATCGCCGGCGGCGTCCCGATCGGCGCCTACGGGGTCAGCGCGGCCGTCGCCGACCGCATCGCCGCCGAGATCGACACCGGCATGGTCGACACGAGCGGCATCGGCGGCACGCTGGCCGGCAACCCGCTCTGCCTCGCGGCCGCGCGCGGCACCCTCGAGCACGTGCTCACCGACGACGCGTTCGCGCGCATGATCGAGCTCGGGTCGCGCTTCCACCGCGGCGTGCAGGACGTCATCGACCGCCACCGGGTGCCGTGGACGGTGGAGGGCCTCGGCGCGCGCGCCGAGTTGCGCTTCGCCGCCGTCAAGCCGCGCAACGGCGGCGAGTCGCGGGCCGCGCACGACGCCGAGGTGGAGGAGTGGCTCCACCTGTACCTGCTCAACCGGGGCATCCTGATCACCCCGTTCCACAACATGTCGCTGATGTGCCCGGACACGACGGCCGCGGACGTCGATCTGCACCTCGAGCTCCTCGACGCGGGCGTCGCGGAGCTCGTCGGGTCCTGAGGCCCCGAGGGCCCGGGTCCTCAGACGATCTCGGGCGCGATCTCGGCGATCGTGTTGTCGAGGAGCTCGCGGCGGCCGTGCTCGATCTCGCGGCGCAGGACGCCCTGCTCGTCGACGCGGTACTGGCCGACCTCCATCAGGGGCGGCGAGTACGAGTGGATCGTGATCGCCGGAGTGCCCTCGCCGTGCGCGACGGAGTGGATGTAGCCGGCCGGGCCCTCGCGGCGCACGCCGGGCCGCACCTCGACCTCGCTGTGGCCCTCGGGCAGCACCATCTGCTTCTCGATCGCCATGCCCTCGGCGCCGCAGACCCCCACGCCGGAGATGGCGTGGTCGTGGTAGCCGGTGCCCTGGCCGGGCATCCACATGATCACCCACACGTCGACGCGGTCGTCCTCGTAGAGCAGGCGGTAGCGGCGGCGGTCGGGGTCGGCGACGACCAGCGGGCGCCACAGCTCCTCGCGCTCGGCGATCGCCTGCGAGAGGTCGGCGAGCTGGCGCGTGGTGAGGGGCTGGCCGGCGGTGTCGGGCACGAACGCGGCGACGCCGTCGGCGATCTCCGCCGGAGGCGAGACCACCTCGGTCCAGTCCTGGGGGGTGACGATCTCAGCGGAAGCCATGTTCCACCGCCTTTCGGGTTGGCGCCTAGGGGGGCATGGGGGAGCGGCGGCGCCTGACAGGAGCATACCCTCCTTCGCTCGCCCCTACACTTGCGGCCGATGACCGACGTGCGCATGATCGACGTGGGGGGCAAGCAGGTGACGCGCCGTCGCGCGCTCGCGCGCTGCGAGGTGCGCATGCACGACGCGGCCCTCGCGCGGATCGAGGACGGGCAGGTGGCCAAGGGCGACGTGCTGGCCACGGCGCGGGTCGCGGGGATCGCGGCCGCCAAGCGCACGCCCGACCTCCTGCCCCTCTGCCACCCGCTGATGCTCGACCACGTGCGCGTCGACCTCGTCGTCGACCGCGCCGCGGGCTGCGTGCGCGTCGAGGCCGAGTGCGCCCTCGACGGCAAGACGGGCGTCGAGATGGAGGCGCTGACCGCGGTCGCCGCGGCGGCACTGTGCGTGCACGACATGCTCAAGTCGACCGACCCGGAGATCGTCATCGACGGGATCCGCCTCGAGGAGAAGGACGGCGGCAAGAGCGGCGCGTGGCGCCGCACGGGGGCCTGATGCGCGCGGCCGTCCTGACCGTCTCCGACGGCGTCTTCCACGGCGCCCGCGAGGACGGGTCGGGCGAGGCGCTGGTCGCGAAGGCGACGGCGGCCGGGTTCGACGTCGCCCACCGCGACGTCGTGCCCGATGAGGCCGACCGCATCGCGGCGGTCGTGAGCGCCTGGGCCGACGCCGCCGACGCGGTGGAGCTCGTGCTCGTGACGGGCGGGACCGGGTTCGCCCCGCGCGACGTGACGCCCGAGGCGCTGGGCCCGGTCTACGACCGCCGCACGCCGGGGATCGACGAGGCGATGCGCGCCTTCTCGATGCGCGTGAAGCCACACGGCATGCTCAGCCGCGGCGCCTCCGGCATCCGCGGGCGCACCCTCGTGCTGTCGTTCCCCGGCAGCCCCAAGGCGTGCGACGAGCTCTTCGACGTCGTGCAGCCGGTGCTCGAGCACGCGATCAGGCTGCTGCGCTCCGACCCGACCGAGCACCTCTGAGCGGCTAGCCGCGGCGCGGCAGCCAGCGGAAGAAGCGCGCGGCGACGATCAGGCCGAGGACGCCCCAGGCGAGGAGCAGCAGCACGCTCGTCCAGGGCACGTCGGGCGCGGCCGGGTCGTACGGCCAGGTGATGATCTTCACGAAGGGCGCGATCGGGAAGACGGACGCGGCCGAGCTGAGCCAGTCGGGCAGGGACGCCACGGGCACGAACACGCCCGAGACGAAGTAGAGCGGCAGCACCAGCAGGTTGGCGAGCGGCGGGCCGGCCTCCGACGACGGCGTGATCGAGGCGAGCGCCATGCCGAGGCAGGAGAAGACGGCCGCGCCGATCAGGACCGACGCGACGAGCCAGGGGACGCGGTCGACGGACACCTCGACGCCGTACGCGATGCGGCCCACCAGCAGCATCACGACCACCATCGTGGTGCCGATCAGGAGCGAGGTCACGCCCTGCCCGGCGATCAGGAGCCACGCGGGGGCCGGCGTGCCGCGGACGCGCTTGAAGAGGCCGGTCTCGCGGCGGTTGACCATCGTGATCGCGAGCGACACGAAGCACGCGGAGACGATGCCCATCGCCATGAAGGCGGGCACCTGCAGGGTGGACTGGGTGAGGGCGTAGTCCGAGCCCGCGGAGACCTCGATGTCGCCGAAGATCGCCTCGAACAGGACCAGGAAGATCACGGGCAGGAAGACCGTGAAGAAGAGCGTCTCCGGCCGCCGCGCGAACGCGATCAGGTCGGCGCGCACCTGCTCGACGAGCATCCTCACGCCTGCGCCTCCCCGTGGTCGCCGGCGATCGCCAGGAAGACGTCCTCGAGGGTGGGGCGCTCGACGGTCAGGTTGGCGAGCTCGATCCCGCGGCCCTCGGCCCAGGAGCACAGCACGGCGAGGTCGCGGGTGGGGGCGCCGGTCTCGACGCGCACGGCGCCGCCCGCGAGGTCGGGGGCGGCGGACAGGCCGGGCAGGTCCGCGGCGGCGACGCCGGGCGGCAGCTCGAAGCGGATCTCGACGCCGCCGCGCATCGCCTGCAGCTCGGCGGGCGTGCCGAGCGCGGCGACCCGGCCGTCGCGCAGGACGGCGACGCGGTCGGCGAGGACCTGCGCCTCGTCCATGTAGTGCGTGGTCAGGAAGACGGTGGTGCCGAGCTCGCGCAGGCCCTGGATCACGTCCCAGAACTGCCGGCGGGCGTCCGGGTCGAAGCCGGTCGTCGGCTCGTCGAGGAAGACGAGCTCCGGCCGGCCGATCAGGGCGATGCCGACGTCGAGGCGGCGCTTCTGGCCGCCCGACAGGCGCCCGGCGCGCTGGCCGGCCTGGTCGGCGAGGCCGACGAGGCCGATCACCTCGTCGACGGGCCGGGGGTGGGGGAAGTAGGCGGCGTAGAGGCGCAGCGTCTCGCGCACGGTCAGGGCGCCGAGCGGCTGGCTCTCCTGCAGGACGATGCCGAGCCGTGCGCGCCAGTCGCTGCCGGCCTCGGCCGGGTCCTGGCCGAGCACCTCGACTCGGCCCGCGTCGCGGGTGCGGTAGCCCTCGAGGATCTCGGTCGTCGTGGTCTTGCCGGCGCCGTTGCGCCCGAGGAACGCGAGCACCTCGCCCTCCTGCACCACGAGGTCGAGCCCATCGACCACGTCGCGGTCGCCGTAGCGCTTGACCAGCCCCTCCACCACGATCGCCTCGGCCACGGCGGCATCCTACCGCCGCGCCGGGCGGGGACGGGGCGCGAAGATCCAGCCGTGGAGCCCGCCGCGATCCCCAGCCTGCCGCGCCGCCTCGCCAACCTCGTGCGGCTCGAGCACTCGGTGTTCGCGCTGCCGTACGCCTACGCGGGCGCGCTGCTCGCCGCCATGGGGCTGCCGTCGTGGTCGGCGCTCATCTGGATCACGGTCGCGATGGTGGGCGCGCGCACGCTCGCGATGGGACTCAACCGCCTGATCGACGCCGAGATCGACGCCCGCAACCCGCGCACCGCGGGGCGCGAGATCCCGGCCGGGCTGGTCACGCGGGCGCAGGTCTGGGGGCTCTGCCTCGTCTCGCTCGCGCTGCTCCTGGTCGCCTGCTGGAACCTCGCGCCCCTGACCCGCTGGCTGTGGCCGCTCGTGGTCATCCCCTTCGTGGTCTACCCGTACCTGAAGCGCTTCACGCCGCTCTGCCACCTCTGGCTGGGGCTCTGCATCGGCCTCGCGCCGGTGGCGGCCTGGGTCGCGGTGGCCGACGCGCTGCCGGTCGGGGCGTTCCTCCTGCTCGGCGTCGTCGGCCTCTGGATCGCCGGCTTCGACATCATCTACGCCACGCTCGACGTCGACTTCGACCGCGCCGAGGGCATCCACTCGGCGCCCGCCGACTGGGGCATCGGGCCCGCGCTGTGGGTCGCCCGCCTCCTGCACGTGGGGAGCGTCGCCTCGATGGCCGGCGTCGGGCTCTGGCTCGGCCTCGCCTGGCCCTACTGGGTCGCCGTCGTGGCCTGCGCCGCGCTCCTCGCCTACGAGCACGCGATCGTGCGCGAGGACGACCTCTCGAAGGTCAACCAGGCGTTCTTCAACGTCAACGCGATCCTCGCCTTCGCCTACCTGGCGGGCGTGATCGCGGCGCTGGCCGCGTAGGCGCTCGGCGTGAAAGAATCACCCCACTCTCGACATGGAGCGGGCAGGCGGCCGAAGTCCCGGCCCGGAGGAGCCCAGATGGAGCGCACGCAGCGCGAGCAGCGGATGGACCGCATGGTCGAGGCGCACGCAGCGTCGCTGCGCCGCTACCTCCTGCGCCGCGGCGCGGGCGACGAGGCCGAGGACCTCGCGGCGGAGGCGCTGCTCGTCGCGTGGCGGCGCCTCGACGACGTGCCCCGAGAGGCGGAGCTGGCGTGGCTCTACCGCACCGCCTGGAACCTGCTCGCCAACCATCGGCGGCGTCTACGGCCGATGGCGGACCCCGACGCCGACCGCGTGGTCGGCGACTTCGCCGACGGCCTGATCGAGGATCTCGCCCTGCGCGACGCCTGGCGCGGTCTGTCCGAGCGCGACCGCGAGGTCCTGCGCCTCGTCGTCTGGGAGGGCCTCGACGGGCCCGCGCTCGCGGAGGCGCTCGGG
>JBEGMS010000001.1:0-7561 GCA_041182985.1 Actinomycetota bacterium | reverse complement strand
GTGCGGGCTGTGCTCGGCGATCGCGTCGGCGAGGTGGTCGATGTCGTCGACGTGGGCGACCGTCCGCAGGCCCGCGCCGGGGGCGCCGTCGCGCAGCGCCGCCTCGACGCTGCGGGTGGCGGCCGGCTCGCCGACCACCAGCACGCGACGCTCGACGCCGACGAGCCGCGCGGTGGAGTCGATCAGGACGTTGAGCGTGCCGCGCAGGAGCGAGATCAGGAGCGCCGAGGCGAGGAAGACGTACGGGAAGATCAGGTACGTGGTGAAGCGCTCGTTGTCGGTCGCGATCGAGAAGATCGCGACCACGACGGTGGCGAGGAACAGCCCGGCCACGATCTGCGCGCCGCCCGGTCGCGTCTCGCGCGGGCGGTAGAGCCCGTTGCGGGCGAAGATCAGGATCGTCACGAGGAGGACGAACGGGAGCCACGTGCGCTCCGTCTGCCAGAGCGCGTCGAGCATCACCGGATAGTCGTTGTAGAGCCGGGTGAGCGCGAGGTAGGTGAAGATCGCGACGCCGACCGACACGGCGTCGATCGACACCAGCACCGCGACGTCCAGCAGGCGCCCGATCAGGTGGCGCACGCGGCGGGGCGACACCCCCGTCTGCGAGCGCGGATCGCGGACCTCGACGAGCCCGGGGACGGGCGTCTGCGCGGGCGCGCGCGGATCGGTGGGGGGCGGCGTGGCCACGCCGCTGAGTCTACTGCGGTAAAGCGGGGGATCCTGCCCGCTGCGGGAGATCCGCGTTCTAGGCGCCGACGACGCGGCCGGTCAGCTCGGCACGGCTCGACTCGTCGAGCAGGCGCTGCAGGCCCTCGCGCAGGTCGATGGCGGGCTCCCAGCCGAGCAGCTCCTGCGCGCGGGCGATGTCGGGGCGGCGCTGCTGCGGGTCGTTGACCGGCAGCGCCTCGAAGACGATCTCGCTCTTGGAGCCCGTCAGCTCGACGACGAGCTCGGCCAGCTCGAGCAGCGTGAACTCGCCCGGGTTGCCGATGTTGACCGGCTCGTGCTCCGTGGAGAACGCGAGCGCGAGGATGCCGGAGACGAGGTCGTCGACGTAGCAGAAGGAGCGCGTCTGCTGGCCGGTGCCGAAGACCGTGATCGGCTTGTCCTCGAGGGCCTGGCGCACGAAGGTCGGGATCGCGCGGCCGTCGAACGCGCGCATGCGCGGGCCGTACGTGTTGAAGATGCGCACGATCGCCGTGTCGACGCCCTGCTGGCGGTGGTAGGCCATCGTCATCGCCTCGGCGTAGCGCTTGGCCTCGTCGTAGACGCCGCGCGGGCCGATCGGGTTGACGTTGCCCCAGTACGACTCGGGCTGCGGGTGGATCAGCGGGTCGCCGTACACCTCGCTGGTCGAGGCGATCAGGAACCGGGCCCGCTTGGCCTTGGCGAGGCCGAGCGCGTTGTGCGTGCCGTAGGAGCCGACCTTGAGGGTCTGCAGCGGCAGGCGCAGGTAGTCGATCGGGCTCGCCGGGGAGGCGAAGTGGAGGACGTAGTCGACGTCGCCCGGGATGTCGATGTGCTCGGTGACGTCGTGGTTGACGAACGTGAAGGCGTCCTGGCGCAGGTGCGCGATGTTCGTCAGGGAGCCCGTGTCGAGGTTGTCGAGGCACCAGACGCGGTGGCCCGCGTCGAGGAGCCGCTCGCACAGGTGCGAGCCGAGGAAGCCCGCACCACCCGTGACGACGGAGACCGGCATGAAGACAGGGTACCCCCTACGGGGCCGCGGGGGCGTCGTTGTCGAGGGCGGGGCGCTGCGGCCAGAAGACGGTGGAGATGACGGCGGCGAGGATCCCGACCACGAGGCCGAGGACGATCGCCACGAGCAGCGAGAACTGGCGGGAGGCCGGCGCGACCTTCGCGCCCTTGGCCGGGGTGATCACGCGACCCGACTCGACCTCCTCGATGTACTGCACCTGGGCCTGCAGGTCGGGGAGCTGCTCGGCGAGCAGCGCCTCGGTGTTCGAGTCGTACTGGAGCATCGCGATCAGCGGCGTGGTCAGCGCGCTGCGCTCCGCCGGGGCGAGGTCGAGGGCGGCGAGCTCGTCGAGCCGGGCCCGCGTCTGCTCGGCGTCGGCGGCGAGCCCCTCGATGCGGGATGCGAGGGCGTCACGGGCGGCGACGGCGTCCTCGCGCTTGGCGTCCGTGTAGCGGTTCGCCTCCGCGACGATCGCCTCGGACAGCGCGTTCGCGGCGTCCGCGGACTGCGCCGGCGTGAAGGGACCCTGCACGATCACCTGCACCAGCGGCACGGCGGTGCCCTTGGTGCCGACGGCGGTCGAGATGAGCTCCACCGAGACGTGGCCCTTGAGCGCGTCGGGGGCGAGCCCGGCGGCCTCGGCGGCGGGCCCCTGGTAGGCGGGCTGGCGGGCGAGGGCGGCCGCGTAGAGCGGGTTCGCCGACAGCGGGTTGGGGACGAGCGCGCCGTTCGGCGTCACCGGCTGGCCGAGGAAGACGGTGGACGCGGCGCGCGTCAGCTTGCGGTCCTCCGTGCCCGAGAGCGCGTACGAGAGGGCTACGGCGGCGATCACGCAGATCGCGACGATCCACCAGCGCGCGATCACGCGATCGGCGTATCCCCGCAGATCGATCTCCTGCTCGGCTCCGCGCACGTCGGCCATGTTCTTCCACAGTACGGGACGATCGGCCCCGTCCCTTCCCGGGTAGGATCGGGGCATGCGAGCCCGCCCGGAGCCACGGCGCTGAGGGTCCTGCTCGTCGATCCCCGCGGCGACACGCGCCCGTACGACGACGCGCTCGCCGCCGCCCTCGCCGCGCGCGGCCACGACGTCGGCCTCGCGACCTGCGCGCCGCGCGTGCCGGTGCCGCCCGCGCCCGCCGGCGTGCGCGTCCGCCACGCCTTCTACCGGGTCGCCGACCGGCTGCCGGGCGGGGCCCGGCGGATCGCCCGCGGCCTCGAGCACCCGCTCGACCTCGCGGCGCTCGCGCCCTGCCTCGTGCGCCGCCGGCCCGACGCCGTCCACGTCCAGTGGATGCCGCTCGGCGCCGTCGACCGCGCGTTCTGGCGCGCCGCCTCGAGGCTGCTCGGCTTCCCCGTGGTCTACACCGCGCACGACGCGCTCCCGAACGACCCGACGCCCGGCCGGCTGCGCCGCGCCGCCCTCAACGCGCGGGCGTTCCGCCGCGTCGTCGTGCACTCGGAGCACGGCCGCCGCGCGCTGGTCGGGGAGCTCGGGGTCGACCCGGACGCGGTGCACGTGATCCCGCACGGCGCGCTGACCGCCTTCCGGGAGGTCGCGCCGGTCGCGCCCGCCGTGCCCGACGGCCCGCTCGTGGCCATGCTCGGGCTGATCCGCCCCTACAAGGGCCTGGACGTCCTCCTCGACGCGTGGCCGCGGGTGCGCGCCGCCGTCCCGGACGCGCGGCTGCTCGTGCAGGGGCGCGTGCTCGGCGACCCCGAGGGGGCGGAGCGGGTCGAGCGGCTCGCGGCCGATCCCGCGGCCGGGGTCAGCGCGGACCTGCGCTTCACCGAGACCGCGGAGTTCGCGGGGGCGCTGCTGCGCGCCGACGTGGTCGTGCTGCCGTACCGGCGGATCGACCAGTCGGGCGTGCTGTTCGCGGCGCTGGCGCTCGGGCGGCCGATCGTGGCCTCGCGGGTCGGCGGGTTCGCGGAGGTCGTCGAGCAGACCGGCGCCGGCGTCTGCGTCGACCCCGGGGACCCCACGGCGCTCGCGGCGGCCCTGGTCGAGGTGCTCGCCGACCCCGGGCGGCGCGACGCGATGGCGACGGCCAGCCGCGCCGCGGCGGACGGGCCGTTCGCGTGGGACGCGATCGCCGCCGCGACCGAGCGCCTCTACGCGGGCTAGGCGACCGGGTCGGCGTCGAAGCGCACGATCGCGCTCGCCCACGACAGGCCGACGCCGAAGCCGCTGAGCAGCGCGGTCCTGCCGGCCAGGCCGCCCTCGCGGGCGAGGTCGGCGATCAAAAACGGGATCGACGACGAGACGAGGTTGCCCGTGTCGCGCATCCGGATCGGCACGGCCGCGGGATCGAGGCGCATCCGCCGCACGAGCTGCGAGAGCATGTGGTTGCTCGCCTGGTGCAGCAGGTAGAGGTCGATGTCGTCCTGCTCGATGCCGTTCGCCGCGCAGCAGCGGGCGACGTCGTCGGGGACGGTGGTCAGCATGAACTCGAAGATGCTGCGCCCCACCATGGTCAGGCAGCGGCGGCCGGACGCGTCGGGCTCGACGATCAGGTTGCGGTGCCCGCCGCCGTCCGTGCCGAACGAGAAGGCGCCGATCTGGCCGCCCGCACCCTCGCGCGCCACCCAGGTGGCGGCGGCGCCGTCGCCGAAGAGCGGCGAGGTGCCGCGGTCGGCCGGGTCGATCACCTTCGAGTAGGGGTCGGAGGTGATCAGGAGCGCGTGGTCGAGCCCGAGCGTCTCGAGCATGCCGCGCACGATCGCGAGGCCGTAGACGAAGCCGGAGCAGCCGAGGCCGACGTCGAAGCAGGCCGTCGTCTGCTCGAGCCCGAGGCGGTCCTGCACGAGGGCCGCGGTGTGGGGCAGCCCGTAGTCGGGGTTCTGGGTGCAGAGGACCAGCAGCTGCACGGCGGCGCGGTCGAGGTCCGGGCACCTCGCGAACAGGTCCTCGGCGGCGGCGACGGCCATGTCCGCGGCGCCCTCGCCCTCCGCGGCGATCCGGCGCTCGTGGATGCCGAGCTTGTCCTCGAGGAACGCCCGCTCCCAGCCGAAGCGCTCGATCAGCTCGTCGTTGCCGACCACCCGCTCCGGCAGGTACGTCCCGATCGCGCGGATCGCGCTCATGCGTCGTCTCCGTCCGCGAGGGAGAGGCGGGGCAGGTCGGCCATGCCCTCCTCATTGAACACGACCTGGTGGTAGAAGCGGGAGAGCGTCACGCCGCGCCGGTACTCGCCGAGGCGCGGCTCGAGCCGCTCGCCCGCGGCCATGCGCAGCATCCGGTGCGGGTAGTCGCCGCCGGCCGCGAGCGGCAGCGGGAAGGCGCCGCCGATGCGCGGGTTGACGTCCGTCACCTCGTGGCGGTCCGGCGCCTCCCGGAAGCACTGGACGGTCCCGGGGCCGCGCAGGCCGATCGCCTCGGCGACGGCGCGGCCGACCTCGACGAGGGCGGGGTCCTCGATGGTGGTGCCCTTGATCTGCTCGCCGCCCTTCGACTGGATCATGCTGCGCGGGATCGCGTCGAGGCAGCGCCCGTCGAGGTCGCAGAGCACGTCGATCGAGTACTCGGTGCCCGTGCAGCACTCCTGCACCATCGACGGGAGGGGCGTGTAGCCGAGGAAGAAGTCGAGCTCCGCGCGGTCGGCGCAGCGGTAGATGCCCTCCGAGCCGCGGCCCTCGCGCATCTTCACGAGGACCGGGTAGCGGAGGTCGTCGGGCAGGTCGGCGGGGTCGACGGTCCGCGGCGAGTCGAGGCCGGCGGACTCGAGGAAGCGCGCCATCTCCAGCTTGTCGACGCAGCGGCGCGTGGCCTCGGGCCCCGGGATGAAGGCGGTGCAGCCGACCTCGGCGAGGCGCGGGGCGAGGTCGGCGAGCAGGACGAGGTCCCACTCGGAGCAGGGCAGCGCCATCGCGCAGCCGTGCTCCGCGGCGGTCGCGACGACGTGATCGGCGTAGCCCGGGTCGTCGGCGCGCGGCGCCTCGACGGCGACGTCGCAGAAGGGCAGCGCGGGGGCCAGCCGGCTCGAGTCGGTGCCGACCACGATCCCGCCGCCCGTGCGGGCGACGGCGTCGCGGAACGCCTGCACGACGTCGACGCGCAGCCCGACGCAGGTCAGGAGCACGTTCACGAGCCGCTCCCGTCCGCCTGCCAGCCGCCCTGCTCGCCCTTGTAGGTGCCCGAGCGCGAGAGCAGCGTGCCGACCGTGCGCACCATGATCGAGAGGTCGAGGCGCAGCGACTGGCGCTCCACGTACCAGACGTCGAGCTCGATCCGCTCGGCCCAGGGCAGGCTCGCGCGCCCGTGGATCTGGGCCCAGCCGGTCAGGCCGGGCTTGACCTCGAGGCGCCGGCGCTGGCGGTCCGTGTAGCGGTCGACCTGGTACTGCAGGGTGGGGCGCGGGCCGACGAGGCTCATCTCGCCCACGAGGACGTTCCAGAACTGGGGCAGCTCGTCGATCGACGTGCGCCGCAGGAGGTCGCCGACCTTGAGGATGCGCGGATCGTCCGCGTCGACCGCGTAGCCCGCGCCCTTGGACTCGGCGTCGACGACCATCGTGCGCAGCTTGAGCACCTCGAAGGGCGCGCCGTCGCGCCCGACCCGCTCCTGCCGGAACAGCACCGGCCCGCCGTCCTCCTGCTTGATCAGGAGCGCGGCGACGCCGATCACGGGCGCCGACAGGGCGAGGCCGACGGCGGCGCCCGTCACGTCGAGGGCGCGCTTGGCGGCGCGCTCCCAGGGCCTCACCGGGTGCCCTCCGCGCGCTCCCAGACCGGCTCGATGCCGCGGAAGAGCGCCTCGTAGAGCGCGATCAGGGTCGCCAGCGTGACCAGCACGTAGTACTGGCAGAGCGCGAGCAGGCGCTGGCGCGAGCCCGTCAGCCGCGACAGCAGCGCGAGCCCGAGCAGGACGCCCTGCGCGGCGAGGATCGCCCACCAGACGCCGCCCTCGGCGACGGCGAGGACGATGCTCGCCGCGAGGAGCACGAGGTGGAGCAGCCCGCTCGCGTAGCGCAGGAGCCGGTGCGAGACCATCTGCAGCCAGTACACGGGCCCCATCTTCGCAAGCGAGAACATGCGGCCGTGGAAGACGATCAGCCAGCAGTGCCCGAACATCCGCACCTTGCGCCGGAACTCGTCGGCGAGGTCGGTCGAGGGCTTCTCCGTCACCACGGCGTCGGGCACGTAGGTGGCGATCAGACCGTCCTTCACGAAGCGGTACGGGAAGGACAGGTCGTGGCCGAAGCGCGGGTCGACGAAGTAGTAGTCGCCGCCCCGCACCGCGTAGATCGAGCCGTTGCCGCCCGTCACGGACCCCATCCGGGCCTCCCAGCCGCGCAGCGCCACCTCGAAGCGCCAGTAGGCGCCCTCGCGGTTGGTGCCGTCGGCCTTGCGCAGGCTCAGCCGCCCGCAGGCGTAGCCCACGCGGTCGTCCGCGAAGGGGCGCACGAGGCGGCGCAGCGCGTCCGGCTCCCAGGCGCAGTTGGCATCCGAGAAGGCGAGCACCTCGGGCCAGTCGCCGAGCGCGCGCACCGCCGTGTCCTGCGCGTTGACCTTGCCGCCGCGCGCCGCGCGCACGAGCTCGACGCCGCGGCTCGCCCAGCGCGCCACGATCTCGTCGGTGCCGTCGTCGGAGGCGTCGGAGGCCACGATGATCCGCAGCCGGTCGCCGGGGTAGTCGAGGGCGAGCGCGTTCTCGAGCTTGGCCTCGATCACGTCGGCCTCGTTGTGGGCGGCGATCACGAGCGCGACGCGCGGCTCGATGTCGTCGACGGCGATCCGGCGCGGCGCGACCTTCGACCACGCGAAGGCGAGGAGCGGGTAGCCGACGTGGGTCCACGCGAGCAGGGCCAGCGCGGCCCAGCCGATGACCTCGACGAGGAGCACGGGTGAAGGGTATCC